>NZ_JBEPAK010000066.1:0-30300 GCF_040298565.1 Kitasatospora sp. NPDC001539
GCAGCATGGAACAGATCTACCCCACCCACGATGAACTTCCGCCCACCGCATGACCGTTGGCATGCGACCGCTCCACCACATCAAGGGACACGACCCCTGGCGCCGCGTGACCAGGACTCGCACAGCGGCATCAACCAAGCCTTCCGGTGGAGGAATTGACCGGAGACCTTCGTCCAGCCCTGGCTCTCGGGCAACCCCGCGCTCTCGACCGATGCGCGCACCTGAATCGCGCTGCGCAGCGCCTCGCGGTCCCGGCCGTCCCGGGGCGCAGCCTGCACCTTCTCCACCAGGTCAGCTCCCTGACCGCCGGCACGCCGCTGCGCGGTTGCCGCCGCTCCGCGCAAGAAGGCGGCGCACGAAGAACTCGGCCACTCGGCGGTGTTGACGAATGCCCGGATGCTCGCCGACGCGGACGAGCTCGCCGACGGGATGGTGCTCCTCCCGGGGAGCGGAGACACGTCCGCGGGGCCGGGGTCCTGGCCGCCTTTGAGCAGGTCTACTCGGACTAATGCTGACATTGCCGACCCTCAGCGTTGACCTCAACGCCAGCCACTCGCAGCTATGGGCGAAGAAGGGCCGCCGGATCCTGCCCACCCCAGCGATCATCGACGCCCAATCGGTGAAGGCGTCGCCCACCGCCCCGCGCGGCAGTCAGAGCTACGACGGCGGGCGGCGGATCAAGGGCCGCAAGCGACACGTCGCCACCGACACTCCAGGTCCGCTGCTGGTCCTGATCGGCACCGCCGCCGGCGTCCAGGAATCCGCCGGCGGCAGGCGGGTCCTCGCCTCCCTCGCCGAGCGGTGGCCCACCGTGACCAAGACCCGGGTGGACGCGGAGTACAGCAACGCCGCCGTCAAACACGGCGCCGCCGCCAGCCCGGCAGAACCGGGCAATACCTCCACTCAGAACGCTCGCGGCAGCCTGAATCGGTATCGCACGCCCTCCGGACCGGCCGAAGGGGCGCTGCTCCCACGGGCTGCGACCCCTCGACGTCCTGCCCGCTGGCCTGCGGCACGACCGACCCCGCTCTTTGGCTCCTTGACACCGTACTATCGAGGAATCGAAACTCGAAACGAGTTCGATTATTCGAGATTCGGACACCGGCTCGCCGCCCCCGCCGCGGCCGCCGGCGCACCGGACGTATGAGGGAACGGTGAGATGAGGACCAAGGGCATCGACTACATGACGTTCACCGGCTGGATCGATCCTCCGTCCGACGTCCTCCCGGCGCTCGCGGGGGAGATCACCTGCGAGGTGGCCGTCGTCGACGGCGGCCTCGGAGGCATGTCGACCGCCCTGCGGCTGGCCGAACGAGGTGTCGACGTCGTACTGCTGGAGGCGGAGTTCTGCGGCCACGGGTCGAGTTCGCGCAATGCCGGACAGCTGGCGGGCGGGCCCGGCGGCGCCATCCAGATGCTCGACATCCTCCACCCCCGGCGGCTGCCCTCCGTCGTGAGGTTCGCCGAGAACTCGGCCCACTTCGTCGAGAGCCTGATGGAGCGCCTCGGCATCGAGTGCGACTACGAGCCGACGGGCAATGTCGGTGCCGCGGTGTCGAGGGGCCAGATGGGCAGGGTCCGCCGGGTCGCCAGGATCCTCGCACGGTGCGGCGCGACCGTCGAGGTGGGAACCAGCGCGGAGCTCGGGATACCGCGCACGTTCGTCGGCGGCCTCCTCGAACCCGTCGGCGGCCTGATGAACCCGGGGAAGTTCACCCTGGGCGTCCGGCGCGCCCTCCTCGCCTCGAGCGCGCGCGTGTTCGAGCGGACGCGCGTCGAGGACGTCCAACCGTCCGGGAACGGCGTACTGGTCTCGGTCCCCGGCGGCCGGGTCCGGGCCGAGCGGGTGGTGCTGTCCACCAACGCGTTCGGCGGACAGCTGTCGATCACGCCGAAGCGACTCGCCTCGCCGATCTGGGTCACGGAGGCCGAGACCGCGCCGATCGACCCCGCCCGCCTCGCCGCGCTGGGCTGGACCAGCCGGTCCGGAGTGGTCACCCAGCACGCCATCATGCAGAACTACCGGCTGACGCCGCGCAACACGATCGTCACCGGCGTGCGCAGGCTGCAACGCGGAAGGCATCCGCTCCCGCCGGGGCGCACGGCCGACGAGTCCGTGGTGGGTGGTCTCCTGGACGGGTTCAGGTCGCACTTCCCCTCCCTCGGTGACGTCGGGTTCGAGCGTGCGTGGGGCGGCTGGGTGGCGATCACGCCCAGCTGGCTGCCCGTGGCCGGCCAGGTCACCGACACCGTCCACTACTCGATCGGCTGCAACGGGCACGGCCTGGGGCAGGCCCCGACCTCGGGCAGCTGATCGCCGACCGCATCGTCGGCGACGCGCCGCACGAGGACCTGCTCGCCCTGTGGCGCACCAAGCCCCGGTTCCTCCCCTCACCACCGATGACTCGGCTCGGTCTCGGCGCCGTCTGGCTCACGGACCGCGTCGCCGACCGGTTCAACGGCAGTCTGCGCCACGCCAAGGGGAACTGACGAGCCGAGGGAGCCGAGCCAAGGGAACTGGCGGGCCGAGGGGAACCAACGAAGGGAACCGGTGGGTACGCCCGCCGGGGTTGAACGGCCCCTGCGGCAGCGCTCGCTCGTTCGCGGCCGTCCGCCGGCGCGCCGGCGGGCCGTTCGCGCCCCCCCGGTCCGCCGGGTCGCTGTCCGAGGTATTGACAGGACCTTCAACGGCCCTGAAACTCAAACTCGATTCGATTTTCGGATATGACTCGGCCCGGCATCCGCTCGGACGGCGATCCTCCGGGCCCCTGCGGGCCCCACCCGTTCGCACCACTCCCGCTACGAGAGAGGACCACTCATGGACGAGTCAGTGCGGGAAGCGTTCCGGAACGACGGCGCCGCCCTGATCAAGGGCTGCCTCGACGAAGGTCAACTGGCCCGGTGCCGCGAGGCGTTCGACTGGGCCGTGGCCAACCCCTCGCCGCTCGCGACCCAGCTCCTCGACGGGACCGAGCAGCAGTCGCTCGTCGACAACGCCAACCCGCTCGCCAAGGACCGGCTGGACGATCTGGTGTCCTCGCTGCCCTTCGGCCGGCTGTTCGCCGAGCTGTGGGGCTCGGAGAACGTCTGGTACTTCGCCGAGGAGGTGTTCCTCAAGGCCGGCGGAAAGGGCGGCCGCAGCGCCTGGCACCAGGACACCTCCTACCTGCCGTGGGCCGGCGAGCACTGGGGGAACGCGTGGATCACGTTCCAGCCGCTCGCCGAGCAGTACTCGCTGGAGGTCGTGCGAGGCTCCTACCGGGGTCCCCAGTACGACGGCACCACCTTCGCGAACCCCGACGACCCGACCGAGCCGCTCTTCGGCGACGGCTCCCTGCCCCGCCTGCCGGACGTGGAGGCCGAGCGCGCTCTCGACCCCGACGCCTACGACGTGCTCTCGTGGGCGACCGAGCCCGGCGACGTCGTCGTGATCCACCCCCGGTCGCTGCACAGCGGCCCCGCCGTCGACGCCGGCTGCCCGGACCGGCACACGCTGGTCCTCCGCTTCTTCGGCGACGACGCGGTCTTCCGCGCCCTGCCGGACGTGGAGGGGCACCCCTTCGCCCGCAACGGCGTCCTCTTCGCCGAGGAGATGGCGAAGCTCAACCCGGGGGACCCGTTCCGCTCGCCCCTCTTCCGCAAGCTGATCTGAAACGGACCCCGCCATGAGTGCACACGACACGAAGCGTCAGCTGATCAACCCGCCGCCCAGCCAGGCGATCTACGAGACGCTGCACTTCTCGCAGGCGACCCGGGTCGGCGACCAGGTGTGGGTGTCGGGACAGGTCGGGATCGACACCGCCACCCTGACACCCGCCGACGGCGTGGAGGCCCAGACCCGGCTCGCGTTCGAAGGCTTGAAGTCCGCTCTCCGGGGCGCGGGAGCGAGCTTGGCCGACATCGTCGAGCTGTCCACCTTCCACACCGATCTCCGCGGGGACATGGAGGTGTTCAGCCGGGTGAAGGACGAGTACCTCCCCGAGCTGTATCCCTCGTGGACGGCGGTCGGTGTGAGTTAACTGGCGCTCCCCGAGCTGGTGGTGGAGATACGGGCCGTCGCGGTGGCCGGCAGCGGCGGCGACTGACAGCAGCCCGGTTCGACCCGACCGGGGCGCCGCCGCGACCGCGAACGCGCAAGCGTCCGCACCGGCGGCGCCCAGGTCGCCACCGCTCGCATGCGCCATTGCTCGCATTCGCAATCACTCGCATGCGCGATCACTCGCGTACGCCGCCACCCGCGTACGCCGCCGCTTCGCCGCCACCCCCGCCCCTGGAGCCACCGAGATGCCCCGCCCCATCACGCCCGTCCCTCGCTCACACAACCCGTTCGCCCAGGACGACCTGGTACGGGACGCGAACGGCGCCCTGACGTACCCAGGCGCACCCGCGACTCTGATCGACGCGCTCCACGCGCACGTCGCAGCCCGCCCCGAGGCCGAGGCGGTCGTCGAACTCGGCGGGGAGCGGCTCACGTACGCCGAGCTGTGGCGGCGTGCGGCACGGGTGTCCGGGGGCCTGCGCGCCCTGGGCGTCACCCGCGGCGACCGGGTGGCCGTGCGGTGCGCGGCGGGCACGGACTGGGCTCTCGCCTTCTGGGGCACCGTGATGGCCGGCGCCGTCGCCGTGGCGGTCAACACCCGTTCGGCACCGCCGGAGGTGGAGTTCGTCCTGGCGGACGCGGGCGTGAAGCTCGATCTGCCGTCCGGCGGCACGCTGCCGGACGGCGATCCGTACGTCGCCACCGGTCTCGACGCCTCCGACGTGGCCACGCTCTTCTACACCTCGGGGACCACCGGGCGTCCCAAGGGCGTGCCCACCACGCACGAGGCGTTCGTGACCAACGCCGAGAACGTGATCCGCTCCTTCGGCCTCCCCCGCGACGCCGGCCCGGACCTGCGGACGCTGATCTCGGTGCCGCTCTTCCACGTCACCGGCTGCAACGCGCAGTTCGTCGTCGCCGCCTGCCTCGGCGGCACGTCGGTGATCATGCCCGCTCTGGACCTGGCGCGGCTCACGACGGCATTGACGGAGGAACGGATCTCGTTCCTCGTCACCGTGCCCGCGGTGTACTCCCTGCTGCTGCGGCATCCGGCCTTCGCCGGGGCCGACGTTTCCGGGGTCCGCTGGCTGGCGTACGGCGGCGCGCCGATCGCGCCGCCACTCGTCCGCGCGCTGAAGGACGCCTTCCCGGCGGCCGCGGTGCTCAACGGCTACGGCATGACGGAGACGGCGTCGCTGATCACCGTCCTCCCGGACCAGGACTCCGCCGACCACGCGGACTCCGTCGGCTACGCCGTCCCGTCGGTGGACCTCGGCGTCGCCCCGACCGGTGACGACCCGTACACGGGCGAGCTGGTGGTCCGCGGAGTGACCGTGACGTCCGGCTACTGGCGCAGGCCCGAAGCCACCGCGGAGGCGATGGTCGACGGCTGGCTGCGCACCGGGGACATCGTGCGGGTCGACGATTCCGGCCGCGTCCACCTCGTCGACCGACTCAAGGACGTCATCAACCGCGGCGGCGAGAACATCTCCAGCGTGGAGGTCGAGGCGGTGCTGCTCTCCGCCCCCGGAGTCGCCGACGCGGCCGTCCTCGCCGTCCCCGACGACGTCATGGGAGAGAAGGTCGGTGCCGTCCTCGTCGCCGACGGACCGGGGATCGACGTCGCCGAGGTGATCGCGCACTGCCGGGACCAGCTGGCCGACTTCAAGGTCCCGCAGTACGCGACCGTCGTCACCAGGGCTCTGCCGCGCAACGCCGGAGGCAAGCTCCTCAAGGGCCGCCTGCGCGAGCAGGTGTGCTGGGGCGATCCGCTGCGCTGAGACGTCTCCGACGAGCCTCCGGGACTGCCCTCACACGCGCGTCCGCGGGGCGGCGCCCGGTCACCGCGCCTCTTCGGGGGCGTACGTCGCCAGGTAGGCGGTGACCAGGCGACGCGCCTCGTCGATCGTGGGGCCGTCGCCGCCCGGCCGGCGCCGGAACGCCGTGTCGAAGAGCCCCGCACCGACCTCGAAGGCGAGGACCAGGGCGAGCAGGGGTGTGTCGGCCGACAGGAGGCGCTGCGCCAGGAGGTGGTGCCAGAGTCGTTCCGCCTGGGCCTTGTCGAAGGCGCGCACCATCTCGTCGAGCACGGTGTGGCGCCCCGCGAACCACAGTTCCGTGCAGCTGCGGTGGCGGCGCAGATAGTCGACCAGCAGGTCGACCACGACGTCGACGGCCTCGCGCAGGGTCTGCGCCGTGGGCCTGGCCACGGTGGCCCCGATGAGCTCGTCCAGCTCGCCCAGGTGCCGTCGCAGCAGTTCGGCGTCGACCTCGTAGCGGTCGGCGAAGTAGTGGTACACCGACGCGATCGGGATGCCGGCCCGCTCGGCGGTCGCCTTCAGGGTGGCGGCCTCGTACCCCTGCTCGGCGAGCAGGGCCTCGGCGGCATCGAGGATGGCCTTCCGGCGCTCGAGCCCGCGCCGCTGGGCCGTCGGGCGGGACTTGGTCCGACGTGCTGGGTTTCCTTCGAACACGATTCGAGATCGTATCAGTCCCCCGGACCGATCAGGGAGTCCCGCCGCGATGTCTTGACACCTCTTGAACCCAACCTAAACTCGAATAAGATTTGAGATCGGCTTTTGGCTACAGACGATCAAGCCGAGCGGAGCCGCCCGGCGGCGCCCGCCCCCTCGCCAGCCCCGTCACCCGCCCCCTCGCAGCCCCTTCCCACCGCGGCCAGGAGCCACCCGTGACGCAACCGACCACCGGCCGCACCGCGCCGCCGTCCGCCCCTTCCCCTTCGACGTCCGCTTCCACACCCACGCCCCCGCCCCCGTCCACCTCCCCGCCCACGTCCAACAACGTCGACGTCGACGTGCTGATCGTCGGCGCCGGCATCTCCGGCATCGGCGCGGCCTCCCACCTCACGACCCACCGCCCCGGCACCTCCTTCACGATCCTGGAGAGCCGCGATGCCATCGGCGGCACCTGGGACCTCTTCCGGTATCCCGGCATCCGGTCCGACTCCGACATGCCGACCTTCGGTTACGGCTTCAAGCCGTGGACCCACCGCACGTCGATCGCCGGCGGACCCCTCATCGTCGACTACCTGCGCCAGACGGTCTCCCAGTACGGGCTGGCCCGGCACATCCGGCTCGGGCACCGGGTCGTCAGCGCGGAGTTCTCCTCCGCGACGGGCCGGTGGACCGTCACCGCCCGCCAGTCCGGCAGTCGGAGGAGGACGACGTTCACCGCGCGGTTCCTGTTCCTCGGCACCGGCATGTACGACCACGACGCCGGATTCACACCCGAGTTCACCGGCATCGAGGACTACGCCGGCACCGTGGTGCACCCGCAGCACTGGCCTGCGGACCTCGACTACACCGGCAAACACGTCGTCGTGATCGGCAGCGGTGCCACGGCCGTCACCCTGGTCCCCTCGATGGCGCGCACCGCCGGCCACGTCACCATGCTGCAGCGCTCACCGGGTTACGTGCTGTCCCTCCCGGCCCACGACGCCCTCGCGAACCTGCTGCGGAACCTGATCGGCCACCGCCGGGCGCACCGGATCGTCCGGCGCAAGAACATCATGGTCACGCGTGGCGTCTACAGGGCCAGCCGTCGCCTGCCGGGGCTCGTGCGACGACTGCTCATCGCCGACGTCCGCCGACGACTCCCGCGCCACTTCGACGTCGACACGCACTTCACCCCGCGCTACGACCCCTGGGACCAGCGGCTGTGCGTGGTCCCCGACGGCGATCTGTTCGAGGCGATCGCGGCCGGACGGGCCTCCGTCGCCACCGACCACATCGACCGGTTCACCAGGACCGGCATCCGGTTGAGGTCGGGTCAGGAGCTGACCGCGGACGTCGTCGTCACCGCGACGGGCCTCACCATGTCCCCCTTCGGCAAGATCCGGCTGAGCGTCGACGGCCGCGAGACCAGGCCCTCGGACACCACGGCCTTCAAGGCGATGATGCTCTCCGGTGTGCCGAACCTCGTCTTCGCCCTCGGCTACACCAACCTCTCCTGGACCCTCAAGATCGACCTGGTCTGCGAACACTTCTGCCGCCTGCTCGATCACATGGACGCCCACGGGTACGACACCGTCGAGCCGGTCCTCGACGACCCGGCCGTCGCCCGGGTGCCGTACCTGGACCTGAACTCGAACTACGTCCTGCGGAGCATCGGGGACTTCCCCCGGGCGGGCACGAGCGGGCCCTGGACGGTGGAGATGGCCTACGAGCGGGACGTCCAGCGGCTTCGCGAGGGGCCCGTCGAGGACAGCGCGCTCCGCTTCACCGCCGTCCGCCAGGCGCCGCCCGGGCCGCCGCCCCGCCCGGTTCCACCCGGACCGCCGCCCCGCCCGGTTCCGCCCGGACCGCTCCCCGCTCCGGGGAGGGCAGCACGGTGAAGCGCGACATCACCTTCCTGAGCCGGGGCGTACGCTGCGCCGCCTGGCACCTGCCGGCCACGAACGACGCCCTGGCCGGGCCCGACGGGCGGCCCTGCGTGGTCATGACCCACGGATTCGGCGGCACCCGCGACAGCGGACTGCTGAACTACGCCGAGGGCTTCGCCGAGGCCGGGCTCGACACGCTCGTCTTCGACTACCGCGGCTTCGGGGACTCCGGCGGTACGGCCCGTCAGGACGTCTCCGTTCGCCGCCAGCGGCAGGACTACCACGCGGCGCTCGCGGCCGCCCGCCGCCTGCCCGGAGTCGATCCGGCGCTGATCGCGCTGTGGGGCGTGTCCTACGCGGGCGGTCACGCCCTCGTCGTCGCCGCCCAGGACGCGCGGGTCGCGGCGGTGGTCTCGCTGACGCCCGTCACCGACGGCCTCGCCTCGCTCGCCCACCTGGTGCGGCGCGGCGGGGCGGGCAGGCTGCTGCGCCTGGCGGGGCACGGCCTGCGCGACGCCGCCCGGGCCGCCACCGCCCGGCCGCCGCACCTCGTTCCGGTGATCGCGGAGCCGGATGCTCCGGCGATGATGGGAGTCCCCGGTGCGCGCGGGATCTGCGCCTCCTTCGCCGGCCCCGGCTTCCGCAACGAGGTGCGCGCCCGCGCGGCGCTGAAGGTGGGTCTCAACCGGCCCCACGCCTTCGCCGGCCGCCTGCCGTGCCCGATCCTCCTGCAGATCGGCACCGAGGACCGCATCGCGCCCCCGCACGCCGCCCGGCGGACCGCCCGCAGGGCCGGCCCGCGGGCGGAACTGCTCGAGTACCCCGTGGACCACCTGGACGTCTACGCGGGACCGGCCCAGCGGCACGTGCTCACCGACCAGATCGACTTCCTCACGCGGGCCCTGGCCCACCAGGACTCCCCCACGCAAGGGACGGAATGAACATGTACGACTACGTGATCATCGGTGCCGGCTCCGCGGGCTGCGTGCTCGCGGCCCGGCTCTCGGAGGACCCGGACGTGCGGGTCGCACTCATCGAGGCGGGTGGTCCCGACACCGCGCAGGAGATCCACGTTCCCGCGGCCTTCCCGCAGCTCTTCAAGTCCGCTCTCGACTGGGACCTCGACTCCGACCCGGAGCCGGGCACCGGCGGACGACGGGCGTACCTGCCCCGCGGCAAGGTGTTCGGCGGCTCCAGCTCGATCAACGCCATGATCTACATCCGGGGCAACCGAGCCGACTACGACGGCTGGGCGGCGGCCGGGGCGACCGGCTGGTCGTACGCCGCCGTGCTGCCGTACTTCCGGCGCTCGGAGGACAACGAGCGCGGCGAAGACCTCTACCACGGGGTGGGCGGGCCGCTGACGGTCAGCGACGGCCGGTCCTGCCACCCCCTCGCCACGGCCTTCGTACGGGCCGCCGAGCAGGCCGGGTACCAGGCCAACGACGACTTCAACGGCGAGACCCAGGACGGCGTCGGCCGCTACCAGCTGACGCAGCGCAACGGCTTGCGGTGCAGCGCCGCCGTCGCCTACCTGCACCCCGCACTGGACCGGCCGAACCTGACCGTGCTCTCCTCGGCCCTCGCCCACCGCATCGTGATCGAGGGCGACCGGGCGACCGGCGTCGAGGTCGAGCGGAACGGCGGCGTCGAGACCGTGCGCGCCGAGCGGGAGGTGATCCTCTCCGCGGGGGCGTACGAGTCCCCGAAGCTCCTGATGCTCTCCGGGATCGGCCCGGCCGCCCTGCTGTCCGCCTTCGGCCTCGGCGTCGTCCGTGACCTGCCGGTCGGCCAGGGCCTGCAGGACCACTACATGACGCTGCTCAACTTCCGTACGGACGTGGACTCGCTCCTCACCGCGGCGACCCCGGAGAACGCGGCACTGCTGCAGAGCGAGGGACGGGGCCCGTTGACCTCCAACCTCGGCGAGGCGGGCGGGTTCTTCCGCAGCCGTCCCGAACTGGACGCCCCGGACGTGCAGTTCCACGCCGCCCCGGTGCCCTTCCACCAGGAGGGCCTCGGAGCCCCGGCCGGGCACGGCTTCGCCTTCGGCCCGTGCGTGGTCGCCCCGACGAGCCGCGGTGCGGTGACCCTGCGTTCGCCGCGCCCCGACGTGGCGCCCCGGATCGTCCACAACTACCTGACGACGGCCGAGGACCGGGCGGCGATCGTCGCCGGCATCCGGATCGCCCTGGAGATCGCCGCCCGGCCGGCCGTGTCCGCCCTGGCCACCGGGGCTTTCGACGTGCCGGCCTCGCACGACGACGCCGGCCTCCTCGACTGGGCACGGCGATCCGGGCAGACCCTGTACCACCCCACGTCGACCTGTGCGATCGGTTCGGTCGTCGACCCCGAGCTGCGGGTGTACGGCGTGGCAGGACTGCGCGTCGTCGACGCCTCGGTCCTCCCGTCCGTGCCGCGCGGCAACACGAACGCGCCCACGATCATGGCCGCCGAGAAGGCGTCCGACCTCATCAAGGGAGCCGTCCGATGACCACGCACTCGCCCACCGCCGAGCAGGCGCGGACGATCGACCGGGCGGTCGACGACCTCGTCCGCGGCGAGGCCGCGTGGGCCGCCTGCGGCCTGGCCGAACGGCGCGAACTCCTCCAGCGGGTACGTGCGGCGACCGTCGCGCACGCGCGGGAGTGGGTGCGCGCGGCCGCCGCGTTCAAGCGTCTGCCGGAGGACAGCCCGCTGGTCGGAGAGGAGTGGATCACCGGCCCCTACCCGGTCCTCACCTCCCTGGCCGCGCTCACCGCGAGCATCGAGGCCCTGGAGGCCGGACGCAGCCCCGTGGACGGGTTCCCCCTCGGCCGGGCGCCCGGCGGGCGGGTGTCGGTCCGCGTCCTGCCGCACGGCGTCTGGGACCGGCTGCTCCTGAACGGTTTCAGCGCCGAGGTGTGGATGCCTCCGGGCGTCACGGAGGAGGAGGTGCGCGACCGCGCCGGCCTCGCCCTGCTCCACCCGGCCGGGACGGGGGGCGTGGGCGCCGTGCTCGGCGCGGGGAACATCACCTCGATCCCGATCCTGGACGTGCTCTACGAGCTGTACGCGAACAACCGGGTGGTGGCCCTCAAGCTCAACCCGGTCACCGACGGCCTCCTCGACGTCTTCTGCAAGGTCCTGGCCCCGCTGACCGAGCTGGGCGCGGTCCGCGTCCTCACCGGCGCCGCCGGGGCCGGCTCCTACCTGGTGCACCATCCGAAGGTCGGACACGTCCACCTGACGGGCAGCGTCGAGACCCACGACGCCATCGTCTTCGGCACCGGGGAGGAGGGCGCTGCCCGGAAGAGGGCCGGGACACCGCTGCTCGCCAAGCCGGTGACCAGCGAACTGGGCGGCGTCTCCCCGACCATCGTGGTCCCCGGCGACTGGTCCGAGGCGGACCTCCGGTACCAGGCCGAGCACCTCGCCACCCAGAAGCTGCACAACGGCGGCTACAACTGCGTGGCGAGCCAGGTCGTCGTCCTCAGCTCCGCGTGGCGGCAGAAGGAGCGGTTCCTCGCGCATCTGCGGCAGGCCCTGGGCGACGCCCCGGTGCGCCCCGCCTACTACCCGGGCAGCGACGCCCGGGTGGAGCGTGCCGTCGGCGCGTACCCCGGCGCGCTGCGCCTGGACGGAGGCCGGGTGCTGCTCACGGGCCTCGATCCGGCCGACCCCGGGCCGGCCCTGACCGCCGAGTACTTCGGACCGGTCCTCGCCGTCCTGGAACTCCCCGGCGACGCACGGAAGTTCCTCGACGAGGCGGTCGCCACCGCGAACGGGAGGATGGCCGGCACGCTCGGCGTGAACCTGATCGCACACCCGCGGACCATCGACTCCCTGGGCAGCGCGCTCGACCGGGCCATCGCCGAACTCCGCTACGGAACGGTCGCGTTGAACGCGTGGACCGGCGTCGGATACCTCACCGCGACCGCCACCTGGGGCGCCCACCCCGGCCACACCGTCGACGACGTGCAGAGCGGCATCGGAGTCGTCCACAACGCCCTGCTCCTCGACGGGCCCGAACGCACCGTCGTCCGCGGCCCGTTCCGTCCCGCACCGCGAGCCCTCCTGCCCCTCCGGCACGGGAAGCCGGCCTTGTCCCCGAAGCCGCCGTGGTTCGTCACCCACCGCACGGCCGCCACGATGGGCCGGCTCCTCGTCGACTTCGCCGCAGCACCCCGCTGGACGGCCCTGCCGAGGATCTTCGCCTCCGCCCTCCGCGGCTGATCCCCACCGCCGACGACGGAACACACCGGGACCGGACATTCCCGGTTCCTGCCCTGCATTTTCACCATTCACGAAGAGAATTCGCCTCTCCGTACGTCCACCCCGTACGGCCGCACAGCGCGGCGTTCGGCGAGCGGTCACGTCATGACCGCTCGCCGAACGGGAACTCCGGGGACAGTGGAGCGTGCGGGGCCCCTCCGTCTGCGATCAGGTTACCGAGGTCTGCCCGTCGCGGAAACTTGGAGGCAGGTCCTCAGCAGTAGTTCCAGACGTACCAGACAGGACCCCAGCTTCCATGGGCGTCGGAGGAGGGGGCGCCGGGGGTGGTGTAGAGCCATCCCCCGTCCTTGCCGTACATCCCCGTCGTCGTACCCGGAGTCTGGTTGTTGTACCAGGACCCCCCGCTGCCCATGCCGTCGGGAATCTCCTGCTTGTAGCAGTCCTTGAACCGGAATCCGAGCTGCTGGAAGTTGGCCTGCTTGTAGCCGCAGAAGTACCCCTTCGGGCAGTCGGCCGGCGCGGACTGCACGGTCGGCTGCGCAGCGTGCGACGGCGCCGTGGACAGCGCTACGCCGGTGAAGGCTCCAGCGGCCACGAGAAGCGTCCGCAGGGACGACCAGCGGGTGCGGTTGTTGACCATGCGAATTCCCTTTCCGTCTGCGCGTGCAGTGAGTGGTCGACCGGATTCTCGAACCAATCCGGCCCCGACTGGCCACTTAACAAGGTTCACGGGGAAGTTGGTAGTCACACCGACAATTTTCCGCCGCATTCGAGCCTCCCGCCTTCATCAGGAGTACCGGCCTCCCCGGGAGTTCCGCACAAAGATCAGCCACAGTGGCCGCTGGGGAAAGGAGGAAATCGCCGGCCGTCCCTCACCCAGGACGTTGACCTTCGCTTTTGCGTTCGGAAGCACGCACGGGCAGGGCGTTGCGCCCGTGATGGAGCCGGTCAGTGCTGATTCCTGGCCACTCCGGTCGGCTCGCTGGCGGTGGTTTCGGAGTCGTGCGGGCGGCGGCCGCCACTCCCGATCCGCCGCCCAGCGAGCCTCGCACCGTGGCGCAGGCTACGTGGGACCGGGCCGGTCGATGGTCCGCCAGAACGCGCGGAGGGCGCCGACCAGTGCCTCGGGCGCGTCCTCGGCGATGTGGTGGCCGGAGTCGATCGCGCCACCCTCCAGCCGGTCGCCCGCCCAGTCGCGCCAGACGCCCAGCACATCGCCGTAGAGGTCGGCCATGTCGTCGCGGGTCGCCCACAGCACCTGGAGCGGGCGGTCGATGCGCCGGCCCGCCCGCAGGTCGGCGTCGTCGTGCTCCCGGTCGATGCCGAGGCCGGCCCGGTAGTCCTCGCACATCGCGTGCACGGTGGCCGGGTCGTGGATCGCGTGCCGGAAGTCCTCGTACGCTTCGGCTCCCATCTGCTGCGGGGAGGTTTGGTACCAGGCGTCGGGGTCGGCGTTGATGACGCGTTCGGCGGGCTTGTCGGTCTGCCCGAGGAAGAACCAGTGCCACCAGAGCGCGGCGAACCCCGCGTCGCAGCGCCGCAGCGCCTCCCCGATGGGGACGGCGTCCAGCACGCTGACCGCGGACACGGCCTCCGGGTGGTCCAGCGCGAGTCGGGTGGCCACGTACGCGCCGCGGTCGTGCCCGACCACGGAGAACCGTTCGTGGCCGAGTCGGTGCATCACCGCCAGGCAGTCGTTCGCCATGGCGCGTTTGGAGTAGGGCTCATGCCGAGGGTCCGTCGGGGGCTTCTCGGACCGGCCGTAGCCGCGCAGGTCGGGGCAGACCACCGTGTGGCCGGCCGACACCAGCATGGGTGCCACGCGGTGCCAGGTCGCGTGGGTCCGCGGGTGACCGTGCAACAGCAGCACAGCGGGACCACTGCCGCCGTGGCGCACCCGCAGCCGGGCTCCGTCGCCCTCGCACCGGACCAGTTCGAAGCCGTCGAACATGAAACCGCCTCCCCACCTAGGTCCCCCAGCCTCTGCCCCGGAAGCCCCCGCCCATGCGGCCACGCGCCACCGATCCAGCCCGGCACGGCGAGGCCCGACCCGACAAGGGGCCACGCGACCGATCCTCGCCGGCACCCGGGCAGAGCCGTGTCCGCACGGCGCTTCGGCCGTGAGCCCTTCCTCGCCTTGCCGTGGCGCACGCGGAGGACGCCGCCGTCACCGTCGCCGCGGTACGAGGCAGCACGGGTCAGGGCCGATTCCTGCTGCCGGGCGACGCCTCATGGGAGACCCCGCGGCTGTGCGGGGGCGCAGGGCAGTCCGGGGTTCCCGTTCAGGAAGCGAGGATCGCCTGACTGGTGACGAGTTCCCGGTACAGGGGGCAGCGTTCCAGCAGGGTGGGGTGGTCGCCGGCGTCGACGACGGTGCCGCGGTTCATCATGATCACCTGCTGGGCGTCCTGGACGGTGGAGAGCCGGTGGGCGACCACGATCACGGCCCGGGTCGCCGCCAGGTCCGCCACGATCGTGCGGAAGCGCTGCTCGTTGAGCGCGTCCAGCTGGCTGGTGGGTTCGTCCAGCAGCACGATCTCGGCGTCGGACAGCAGCGCCCGGGCCAGTGCCATCCGCTGGCGCTGGCCGCCGGACAGGTCGCACTCGCGGCCGAGCGGGGTGTCGAGCCCCTGGGGCAGGCGGGCGATGTCATCGGTGAGGCCGACGGCGTCCAGCGCGGCGGTCAGTTCGGCTTCGTCGACCGGTTCGGTGCGGCCGAGTTGGAGGTTCTCCCGGGCGGTCGCCTCGATCAATGTGAACGCCTGGTCGACGTAGGCGATGCGGGCTCGCAGCGCGTCCAGCGGCCAGTGGGCGGCGTCGTGGCCGAGGACGGTGACGGAGCCCGAGGCGGGCCGGATGAAGCGGTCGATGAGCGAGAGGGTGGTGCTCTTCCCGGCTCCGGAGGGGCCGACCACCGCGGTCAGGCCGGTGCGCCCGGTGCTGAAGGAGACCGCGCGCAGTGCGGCGTCGCAGGAGCCGGTGTGGGTGAAGGAGACGGAGTCGAAGACCACCGAGGGGACGTCGGGTGGCGGGGGCGGCACGGTGCGCTCGGCGTCGTTCGGCTCGGCTTCGGGTGTGAGGGCGAGCAGGTCGGTGCAGCGGTCGCGGGCCGCGAGGCCTGCTTGGAGCCGGCCGAAGCCGGTGGCCAGTGCGCTGATCGAGGGCACGGTCTGCAGGAGGTAGAGCAGGAAGGCGGCGAACGCGGCCGGCTGGACGCTGCCGGTGGCCATGCGGACGCCGCCGGCGAGGATGACGGCGATCAGCGCGAGCTGGTTGCCGAGCGTCAGTACGGCCGGGATCAGCGAGTTCAGCCGGCCGCCGGCCAGGGAGACGGCGCGCAGTTGTTCGGCGTCCGCGGCGAGCGCGCGGGCGGCCATCGACTCGGCCCGGTAGGCCTTGATGGTGCTGAGTGCTTCCAGGTCGGCCGTGAAGCGTTGGGCGATCCGGCCCACGGCGTCCTGCTGGCTGGTCACGTTGGCTTTGATGCGGCGCACGATCAGCAGGACCAGGGCGGTGAGCGCGGCGAACGCGAGGACGGTGACGACGGTGAGGATCCAGTCGATCCACGCCATCACGAGCAGTGTCGCCGCCACGGTCAGCCCCGCCAGGGGCAGTTGGGTGGCGACGTCGACGACTTGGCGCAGCAGCAGCGCGTCGGAGGTGATCCGGGCGGTGAGTTCGCCGGTGCCCTGGGATCGGACGACGGCGAGCGGCAGGCGGAGCGTGTGCTCCATGATCCGTGTGCGCAGGCGGTAGGTCATCCGTTCGCCGATGCGGGCGAGCAGGAAGCCGGCGAGGGCCTGGGCGAGTGCGCCGGCTGCCGCGGCGGCGCACATGAGCAGGACGTGGGGGCCGAGCGGCCGGTGCGCGGAGAAGTCGGTGATGATCGTCTTGACCAGCAGCGGGAGGGCCAGGGCAGCTCCGGTGGAGGCCAGCGCGAGCAGCAGCGCGACGGCCAGTGCCCATGGCTGGGCGGTCAGTTCTCGGCGCAGTCGGATCCGGTCCGCCGGGCGGGGGGTGGTGCGAGCGGGCTGGTCGACCACGGCGTCCTCTCGGCGGGTGCGACGAACGGGCGGTGCGGCGAACGGGCGGTGCGACGAACGGGCGGTGCGGCGAACGGGCGGTGCGGCGAACGGCGCTGCGGTGCGGTGCGGCGAACGGCGCTGCGGTGCGGCGGTGGCGCGCCGCCGGGTGGCGCGGGGGTGGTGCGGGTGCGGGCCGCAGCGAGGGTTCCGTCGCTGCGGCCCGGCGGGCCGGCGGCCTGGCCGGCCCGGGTGGACGCCCGGGCCGACCAGCTACCGCCTACCCTTTACCCGTCTCTACCGGACCGTCGGCGACGTCAGAGACAGAGCAGGGTGCTCACGGTGCTGACCGTGCAGTTGAGCGCGCTCAGCGAGCTGACGTTGGCCATGGTGTCGTCGATCTCGACCGCTTCGGTCTCGGCCAGCTCGATGGTCTGCAGGTCCAGGATCGCCATGACGTGTTCTCCTTCACTGTTGGGTGGATCACCCGGCCGGCGGCCGGGGGTCTGTGTGGCGCGCGAGGGCGCGCGCGGGCGGTGTGCCCGTGGCCCGGGTGGTCCGGGCAGGTGGGCCGGGCCCGTCAGTGGGACCGGTCGGTCCAGGGCAGGAAGGGCGTACCGGCCAGTGCGGTGCCGAGCGCCAGCAGCACACCGGCCGAGCCGGTCGCCAGGTCCGCGGACAGGCGCAGCAACTGGTCACCGGGGAAGGCGAGGTGACCCCGGTAGGAGACCTGGTGCCAGGCCAGCAGGGCCCGCTGCCGGTCGAGCAGTGCCGCCGCGTCGGGTTCGGGCGCCCGGTGGCGGGTCAGTGCCGCGTAGCCGATGAGCCCGGCCCGGCCGTTGAACAGGCCGGACTGGATGACGAACTCGGGGGTCGCGGCCAGGCGGATGGCCGGCTCGTGGCGGGCCGACGGGCTGTCCGGGCGGTGTTCCAGCAGGGCGTGCAGTGCCAGGCCGATCCCTGCGCTACCGCTCTCCACGTACGGGAGCACCCGGCGGCCGTCCACCACCTGGAGGCTGCCGTCCGCGACCTTCCGGCACCGGTCGAGGTCGAGCTCGAGCAGGGTCTCCGCCTGGTCGAGCAGCGCGCTCTCGCCGGTCCGCTCGTAGAGCCGGACCAACGCCAGCGCGGTCCCGGCGGCCCCGCCCAGCAGTCCGGCGCGGCGGGCGGGATCGCTGCGGCCGGCCTTCTCCAGCGCGGCGGCCGACGCGTGGGCGAGCGCGAGTGCCTGGTCGAGCAGCCGTCGCTCGCCGGTGGCCCCGGCGAAGTGCAGCAGGGTGAGGGCGATGCCCGGCGCGCCGGTGGCCAGGCCGGGCTGCGGTTCGTGGTCCGGGGCCGTGGCGAGGCGGCTCAGCAGGTCGAGTGCCGCGTCGCGTTCGCCGAGCAGGTCCAGCACGTACGCCACGCCGTGCCCGCCGTGGTACAGCCCCGGCTCGACCGGGCGGTCGGCGGCTCGTACCAGCCAGCGGACGTGGTCGGGATCGATCGCGGCGCCGGTGGCGTGCAGAGCGTAGAGAACGCCGGCCGCGCCGTGGCCCAGGCCCAGGCCTCCGTGGGTGAACTGGGCGACGTCGCCGGGGAAGAGCCGGTCCGCGCGCTCGGGGGTGGCCATCGCCGCGATCCCGGCGGCCAGCGAGTCACGGATCCGCGGCCAGTCGGCCTCCCGCGCGGCCAGCAGTGCGCCGAGCTGCGCGCGGTGCGTACCCAGCTCGGGCCGCACGGTCCGCCCGTCCGCGGGCGCCGGACCGAGCAGGGCGCGGATCGGGGTGGTGTAGCCCTCGGGTACCGGGAAGCGGCTCTCGATCACGTCGGCCAGCTCATGAGCCTTGCCCGGGTCCAGCGCGGGCAGTTGGGCCAGCGGCAGGAAGAGCCACAACCGCAGGGCCGCCAGTGCGTAGCGGTCGATCTGCTGACCGGTGTGACCGGGCGGCGCCGCGAAGCCCGCCGCTCCCAGTGCCGGACGGACGAAGTCGTCGACGGTGCTGGCGAGTTCGAAGTCGATGAAGCAGACGTCGCCGTTCGGCCGGATGAGCACGTTGCGCGGATGCAGGTCGCCGAAGACCACGCCGCGGGCATGGATCGCCGCCACCACCTGCTCGATCCGGTCCACGAGTGCCAGCGCCTCGCGGGTGTAGTCGGTGACGACGGCCTCGTCGACGCCCGGATGGATCAGCGGGTAGCGGCCCGCCAGCCACTGGCTCAGCGACGTGCCCTCGACGAACTCCTCGGCCAGGAACTCGTGTTCCCAGGCCGTCAGCAGCCCGCGTTGCTCGGGGACCCCGGGCACGCCCGCCAACCGGACCAGGACGGCGTGCTCGTTGCGCAGCCTGGTCACGGCGTCGGTCCCGCGCTGGTCCAGGCCCGCGTACGGCCGGGCCTCCTTCAGCACCAGCCGTGGTCCGTCGGCACCGTCCCGTGCCAGGTACACGCCTCCGGCGTTGGAGAAGTGCAGCGCCCGCTCGATCGTGTAGGGCAGTCCGCTCTCCTGCTGCGCCGCCCGGGCGGCCAGGGCCGGCGCGATCACGGCCGGGACCGGCGCCCAGGACGGCACCGCGAATCCGGGGCCGCGCACGTCCGGCTCCAGCCGGCCGTCCGGGCCGACCAGCGCGAGCACCTGTTCGCCCGCCTCGTTGCGGCAGTGCAGCTCGGCGAAGCCGCCGTACCGCAGGTAGAGCGGGCCCTCGCCCCAGCGCAGGTCACTGAGGATGTACGGGCCCTTGCGGCCGGCCAGTGCGCTGCCCAGGCCGTCGAGACATCGCTCCAACTGCGCGTCGTCCACCGGGTAGAGGGTGCAGAACTTGCCGCTGGCGCCGCGCGGGGCGTACTTGGAGTTCTGCATCTGCAGGACCGGCAGTCCGCGCAGGAACTTGAACGTCACGTGTTCCCGCAGGCAGAACGCGAAGACCTGCTCCAGCACGTCCTCGGCGTCCTCGGCCCGCGAGGACACGTGGATCTTCCAGCCCTGCGGGGGCAGCTGGACGTCCGCCGGCCGCACCACGGCCCAGATCTCCTGGTCCCCGCGCTGCCAGCCCGCCGGCAGCGGCCGGCTGACGGCGTCGAACTCCTCGTGCGCGCCCCAGCGTCGGGGTGACTCGTAGAAGACCGGGTCGGCGAACGCGTAGACCTCGTAGCGGTTGTCCAACGAAAGCCCTCCTCGGAACATGGAGCACGGGGGCGCAGAGCACGGCGGTACGAAGAGACACGGAGCACGGAGCACGAGGCGCAGAACGGGCCACGCGACGGAGCCCCGGACCGCGCCGTCAGGAGGAGCCGACGGGCGGGCGACACTCGCCGTCAGGCGGCTCGAAGTCCCGGCTGCCCGATGACCCCCCGAAATATGCCGTGAGCTTGACCCGTCCACAACAGCGCGAACGTGGACGTGTCCACGACATATGCACTACGGCGCATTCCGCGATCCCTGAACGAGCCGGCACACGGCCGTGCGCGCCCGTTCGACCACCAGTGCCACCTTGCGCCGGAGTCCGCGGACCACATCCGGGCCCCTGCGCCCTCCCGCTGGCAGGGCGTGAGCTGCACGGCATGGGTGCCGGGAGGGTCACGGCGCCGAGTGGGACAGGCGAACCCGGCGGCACCGAAGGGGGGCGCACGCCGGCAGCCCCATGGCGCCATCCACGACTGACCGCCGGGATCTACCGTGCCTCCGGCCCTCCGGGCGAGCCCTGGGAGTGGGAATGCGCGCAGAAGTTCCCGCCGCAGGCGCAACAAGTCCTCAACACCCGCGTGCTACTGCGTACGTCGTCCCCTTGCAGATTGGGTGGCGCGGCGTGGGGTAGGCGGGGACCGCGAGTTTCAGACCGGACGGCAGCGAACGCGGCGAGTGTGCAAGCGGACGAGAACTGGTTCCATCCTTCGACATCGGGCGGCTTCGACGAGGCCGCTGCCGGTGAGGTGCCTCAGGCCGTCGCGGCCCTCGTGTCGTTGTGGAGATCCGCACTGGACCGCACGGCGCCGCAGCTGTCTGCGTACCAGTTCCGCGCGCTTGAAGCTGTGGAGCGCGAGGAAGGCCTCAACCTGACCGGACTGGCGGGGATGTTGGAGGTGGGGACTCCTGCGTGCAGCCGCCTGTGCGGGCGGTTGGAGGCGGCAGGTCTGCTGGAACGGCGGGCGCACCCGCGCAGGCGCCGGGAAGTCGTCCTGGCGGTCACCCCTGAGGGGCGCCGCACGGTGCGGGAGGTCACGGCCCGGCGACGCGACGATCTTGCGGCCGTCTTCGCACGTTTGACGCCGGAGGACCGCGCGGCTCTGGTCCACGGCCTGCGCGCGCTGTTCGCGGTCGTCGCCGAGCGGCCTCGGCAGGAGAGCGGCGGCAACGGTTTCTGAGCGGGTGGTGAGGCGACCCCTCGCCCCCGTCCCCGCACCGCGCCGCGCCGCGCCGCACCGCACCGCACCGCACCGCACCGCACCGCTGGAGTATCACGTGGTCGGGGGCTGGGGCTCGGAGCCGCGAGCGCTCGCGATGGCCGGGTGCCCACCGGGACGGGATCAGGTGCCCGCCGGCTGGACTGCGCCACCGATGCGGCGGTGCAGGACCGGGCGCCGGACGGGCGCCGGGACGAGTGGGGCATGGCACAGCACGAAGCAGACGTCGTCGTCGCCGTTGCTGTCGGCCAGCATGGGGGCCAGCAGGGTGTCGGCCGCGTGGTCGAGATCGTCGGACAGCGTGGAGGAGTGCAGGGCGGCCAGGCCGCGGGAGAGACGGTCGATGCCGGGATCGATACCGCTGTCGCGGCGTTCCACCAGGCCGTCGGTGTAGAGCAGGAGGGTGGATCCCGGCAGGAACGGCGCGGTGTGGTCGGGGAAGGGGCGCTGCACGGGCAGGCCGAGCATGACCCCGGACCGCTCCGCCAGGACGCGGACGCGCCCGTCCGGAGTGCGCAGCAGCGGTGGGAGGTGACCGGCCGCGGCCCAGGTGACGGTGGGCTCGCCGGGCTGCAGACGGGCCACGACGGCCGTCGCGTACAGCTCCTGCTCGACGTGGGGGATGAAGGTGTGCAGACGCGCGAGGAGGGCGCCGGGGCTGTCACCGGCCACGGCGTAGGCGCGCAGTGCGGTGCGCAGTTGCCCCATCATCACTGCTGCGCGCAGGCCGTGGCCGGTGACGTCGCCTATGACGATGGTGGTGCTGCCGTCCGGTTGGGTGAAGGCGTCGTACCAGTCGCCGCCGACGTTCAGGCCGCGGGTGGCGGGGAGGTAGCGGGCGGCGAGGTGGACGTGTCCGGCGGTGGGGAGGTCCGACAGCAGGGCTTGTTGCAGGGCTTCGGCGGTGTCGCGCTGGCGTTCGTAGCGCAAGGCGTTGTCGAGCGCGACGGCGGTGCGGTGGGCCAGTTCGCGGAGCAGGGTCACGTCGTCGTCGGTGAAGGTGTCACCGGGCGGGGTGAGGCTCAGTACTCCGAGGGTGGTGCGGCCGACCGTGAGGGGCAGTTGCAGCGGGGCGGGGTGCGGACTGCCCGTCAGGGCGTCGGGTGTTGCCGGCGGCGGCGTGCCGCGCTCCTGCCGGTCGTCCTGGAGCCGGACGTTGGCGGCTCGGGCGTAGGCGGGGACGAGCAGCTTCCGCAGCGTGGCGATGATGGCGTCGTGGCTGAGTGAGGCGGCCAGTGCGGCACTGGCCTCGGTCAGGAAGAGCAGGCGATGTCGCGCGTCCTCGGCCTGTGCGCGGGCGGCGCGTTCGGCGGCGAGCAGGCGGCGTTGCTCCTTCGCGGCGGTGTCGAGTTCGGCGTGCAGCGCGAGGACGCCCTGGTTGGTGTGGTGGAGTTCCTCGCGGTGGGAGTCGAGGAGCCCGGCCTGCTGGGACAGCCGGGCGAGCAGGTCGGCGATGTCGCGGTCCGTGCTCAGCAGGGCCGTGCCGGGGTCGGCGCCGTTGGTCGCGGCCCTGCGCAGGACGGCGTGGGGCTGGGCGCAGGGCAGGCTCTGTTCCCAGTGGGGTCGGTGGGCGCAGTGGGGTTGGTGGGCGCAGTGGGATCGGTGAGCGCAGTGGGGTCGGTCGGCGCAGTGGGGTCGGTCGGCCGCGGTGGAGGCGTCGCGGACGTGCACGGTCAGGCTCGTGTCGTCGGCGGTGGCCTGCACGAGGACGGGGCCGGTGCTGTCGTCCAGCCGTGCGCCCACGTGGGCGGTCAGGTCGCTCAGGAGGCGCAGGCGCTCCTCGGCCGGGACGTCGGTGAGGGCGTGGTCGAGGGCGGCGCGCACGTGGGCCAAGTCCTTGTGTGCGGTGACGGTCCAGGTCACCGGTACGGGCTCGGTCATGTCGCGACGGTGTCCGGGTGGGTCACGACGGTGATGGTGGTGTCGTCGCGGGCGGGCAGCGCGGCGCTGCTGGCGTCGCGCATGATCACGGCGGCGATGACTGCCGGGTCGTAGCGGCTGAGGTCGGGGGCGTGCGGGGGTTCCCAGCGGCTGGCCAGACCGTCGCTGTGCATGACCAGGACGCTTCCGGGCCGCCAGGGGTGGTGGTGCACCGGTACTCGGGCAGGGCGGTGGGTTCCGGCGATTCCGGGGTGGCTGATCAGGTGGCTCCAGGTGTCGTCGTGGCCGATCCGGCCTCCGATGTTGCCGATGCCGGCGAACTGGACGGTCGCCGTGCGCAGGTCGATCTGCGCCACGGCGACCGCGGCGCCGCGGGTGCCGCGCAGGTCGGCGTCGAGCCGGTCGAGGACTTCGCGGGGGCCGGGTGCTTCGCGGGGGCCGGGTGCTTCGCGATCGCGCAGGGCCGCGACGGCGGTGCGGGCTGCTGCGGCCGCGGCGGGTCCGTGGCCCAGTCCGTCCGCGAGCAGGATGGTGACACGGTCCTGGCCGCCCGTGCTTGACCAGGCGTCACCGGAGATCCTGGCGCCGTCGAGCGCCACGCGCACACCGGCCACGCGCACCGCCGGGGCGGCGAGGCCTGTGGTCGGGCGGACGTTCTTGGCGGTCAGGCGGGCCAGGGCGACCGTGCCGCGGCCAGGGGTGCTGTGGACCTGGAAGGTGTCCGCGATACGGCGGCAGGTGCCCAGGCCGGCGCCCAGGGAGGCAGCGGTGGAGTACCCGTCCTGCAGGGCTCGTTGCACGTCGGGAATGCCGGGCCCGTGGTCGAGGGCGACGATCTGCACGACCGGTTCGCCGTACTGCGGCTGCCCGGCGGGACCGCATGCCACCTCGTCGACGATGATCCGCCCGCCACCGGCGTGCTTGAGCAGGTTGGTGGCCAGTTCGGTGGCCACCAACGCGGCCGCGGCCACGCGTTCGGGGCCCAGGCCGGCCTGCTGCGCGGTGGTCTCGGCTGCTACCCGCACCTCGTGGACCCGGGTGGTGTCCTGTACCGGGATCTCCCACAGCCCCGCCATCACAGGGCCTGCCGGGTCGGGGGCACGCTGCCCTGCCACATGGTGATGGTGACGGTCGTCCCGCGTCCCGGCTCGCTGTCGAGGCGGAAGTCGTGGACGAGGCGCCGCGCGCCGCCCAGGCCGAGGCCCAGGCCTCCGCCGGAGGTGTAGCCGTCGCTCATGGCCTGGTCGATGTCGGCGATGCCGGGGCCGGAGTCGGTGAAGACCAGGCGCACACCCGTGTGCGCGCCCTCACGGACCACGGCGGCGTCCATGTGGCCGCCGCCACCGTGGACGAGTGCGTTGCGCGCCAGTTCACTGACGGCGGTCACGAGTTTCGTCTGCTGCACCAAGGAGAAGCCCGCCTGGGCCGCCATCTGGCGCACCTCCTGGCGGATCCACATCAGATCCATGTCGGAGCGGATCGGCAGGTGGGTCGGAGAACCGCGGTGAGCATCAGTACCGATGGGTGTCATCCAGGCCTCGCTCACCGCGCTCGTGCACGGACGCAGGAGACTCGCGGAGCATGCTCAGCGAGCTTTGCAGGTCCCGGGCCGTACGCACCCCGGGCAGACTCAGACCGAGCTCCACCATCGTGATCGCCACACTCGGACGCATGCCCACCACGATGGTCTGCGCGGCCAGCAGGCCCGCGCCGGCCGCGATCTCGGCGAGTACCCGGCCCAGGAACGAGTCGACGACTTCGACCGCTGAGATGTCGATGATCACCGCTGCGGTGGGATTCTCCGCGACGTGCCGCAGGACGTCGGCCTGCAGTCGCTCCGCACTCGTGTCCTGCAGATCGCCCTGGATGGTCACCAGCAGCGCGTCCTCCAGGCGCAGGACCGGGACCTGGACCTGCGGCAGCCGCGTGAGCCGGTCCGTCATCGCTGCGCGGCCGGTTGAGGCGACGCAGCCACCCCCGCTCCCAGCCCGCGCAGCGCGAAGGCGAGAGCGTCCGCCAGGCTGGCACGGGTGACCACGCCGCCGAGGTCGATGCCCAGGTGCACGATCGTCTGGGCGATCGCCGGACGCACTCCGGACACCACGCACTCGGCCCCCATCAGCCGCGCGGCCGCGACCGTCTTCATCAGGTGCTGCGCCACCAGCGAGTCCACGGTGGGGACCCCGGTGATGTCCAGGATCGCGTACCGGGCCTGCTGGGCCACGATCGCCTCCAGCAGGCTCTCCATCACCACCTGGCTCCGCGCGCTGTCCAGGGTGCCGATCAGCGGCACCGCGACGACGCCGTCCCAGAGCTTGATCACCGGTGTGGCGATCTCCAGGAGCTGCTGCCGCTGACGGCTGATCAGTTCGTGGCCCTCGGTGAGTGCGGTCTCCATCACCACCAGCCGCAACGTGCCCATCAGGACCGTCAGTTCCAGCAGCGCGCCGTGCACCACGGCGTCCGGTTCGCGGTCGAGCTCTGCGCTGAGGTGCTCGACCGCAGGCGAACGCAGTGCGGCGACCTCGGCCGCGATCTGCGCCGGGTTCAGACCGGTGCGCGCCCGGGACGCCGACATCCGCGCCAGTTGCTCGCGCACCGCCTGGAAGCCGGGCGCGTCCACGTCCTCCGTGGCGCCTGCGTCCGCGACATCGGCCAACGCGTCCAGCACGGCCCTGCACGCCTCCACCGCCTCGTCCCGCGACACGGTGAACACCGTACGGAACAGCTGGGCGTCGGCCCAGCGTTGCGCGATCTGCTCACGGCGGCGACGCAGTGCCTCCCCCACCCGGGTCGCCGACGACCACTCGTCCGCGTTCTGCTGCTCCGACACGCGCAATACCCTTTCGTCTGCACCGGCGACGTGGGGACCGCTCCGGCACATCCAGCCGATTGTTGCTGTCCGACAACTGTAGCCGGGATCAGACGTCGTCGGCAGTCACACCCGAGTGCTGAACGTCTCAGAATTCACGAATGGAATGTCGTCCATCACCGTCCGTACCAGTCCAGGCACACCACCAGCGCGTCGTCGTCCGGCATCGGCCGACCGCGGTGGACCGTCAGCTCCCGCAGCACCGCCCTGGGCACCTCCGCCGCCGGCAGCAGTCGGGTGGCCGTCATGGCGCGAGCCAGCGCCTTCTCCCCGTACCGCTCCCCGAGCGGCGAGGCGACCTCGTACACCCCGTCACTGACGAACAACAGCCGGTCCCCGGGTTCGACGCTGAACTCCTGGGCGACGTAGTCGGTCTCCTCGAACATGCCCAGCGGCAGTTGGGCGTCCAGGTCCACCGTCTCCACGCCGCCCTTCGCCGACATGCGCATCATCCGCGGAGAGCCCGCGTCCACCACCCTCACCCGTCCGCTGTCCAGATCGAAGTCCAGCAGGAGCACCGACAGATGGAGGCTCCCCCGGTGCTGGGCGTAGATGGCCTGGTCCGCCAGGGCGGCCTGGTCCTCGATGGAGATGCCCGCACGGCGGGCGTTGCGGAGAGCGTTGATCCCCAGATTGGTCAGCAGGGAGGCCTCGATGCCCTCACCCATGCCGTTGGTCACGTACAGCAACAACTGGTCGGCGGTGGCGGACCAGTCGAAGTTGTCGCCGTGAATGGCGTACGCGGGCTCCAGCTGCGCCCCGATCTGGTATTCCCTGCGGGAACACGAGCGCCCGGGCAGCAGCTGCCACTGCATCTCTGCGGCCAGGGTGAGCCGGCTCCGGCGCCGCGCCTGCAGGTACACGTCGGTGTCCCGCTCGGCGACGATGACCTCGTGGCCCAGGATCTCGGCGATCTCCCGCAGCTCGCCGAGCACGTCGGGCGAGACGCTCTCCTCGGGCAGCGACAGGGTGAGCACCCCCAGTCGGTCACCGCGCACCGTCACCGGCAGGTGCACCCGTGGCCCCTGCTCCGAGGCCTCCACGAACGGCTCCTGGGAGCCGAAGGCGCGGCCTGGGGCGGTATTGTGCACCGAGATCGGCTCGTCGGTGTGCGGCAGGACCGAGACCGGCTGCAGGACGCTCAGCCCATAATCGGCCATGTACAAGTCAACGCACGAAACCGCGTACTGCTCCACCAGCACCTCGCAGAGCGCCTCCAGCAGCCGATGAGGGGCAGCCCGGCGCAGAGCGCGCTCCGCTACATGGAATCTGTTCACGATGATTGCTCATGCCTCTTCTGAAATGGCCGGTCTCGCACATTCAAGGCGCGATGGCCGCGGCCGCGATGCTGCGACGACAACGGGAACGGTTCCGCCGGTGCTACTGGTACAGGCTGACATCCCGGGCCGAGCCTGCCACAGTGTCACTGTGAAACCATCCGAGCGAGAACAGCAGCACGCCGACACGGCGGCGCGCGCCGCCTCGGATGCCGTTGAACTGCTCGAAGTCATGTGGGGGCGGGCCCTCACCGGCCCGGTCTCCGCATCGCAATTGCGCGCCATCTTCATTCTGGAGCACAGCGACGGAATCAACCTGAGAACGCTCGCCGAGGCGATGGATTCCAGTCCGCCCTCGGTCAGCCGGCTGTGCGACCGGCTGGAAGCGATGGGCATGGTCGAACGCACGCCCAGCCCCACCAGCCGACGCGAGGTGCGCCTGCACCTCAGCAAGACCGGGCGCGCACTGGTGGACGAGCTGCGGGCCCGGCGGATCCAGGAGCTGCAGCGCGTGCTCACCCGCATGCCCGCCGGTAAGCGGCAGGCGCTGCTCCAGGGGCTGGAGGCCTTCCGCGACGCCGCCGTCGGGGAACTGTACGAGGCCGATGCGCAGAGCAACGAGGCCGCCCGCACCGCCTGACGATCCCGCCGGGGCAGGAAGCGCGCTCGCGCCGTGCGAACCACCGCGCACCTCCCACTCGACTGTCGCTCTTGTGCAGCACAAGACTGTTGCTTGGCGACTACTGTTGTCAAACGGCAACTGTTAGGACGAGGGGCATCGCGCCCCGAGAGCGACGAGGCCGGCCTGCCAGGCTTCGGACCCGCCGCACCGCCGCCCAGAGCCCGAATTCCTGTACGGTGATCGCGACTGCGGCCACGTCTGCGCCTTGGCGCCGCTCTGCGGCGCAGCGGAGCCTGCGACCAGGACTGCGGACCGCATGCGGTCAGCTCGAAACGCCTTCGCGGCCGCCGTGGTCGGACGCGATAGCAGACGATGCCCCTGCGGTCGAGCACAGCCAACCGCGGGCTTCCGGCCCGCGACCACACGCAGGTACGGCACACCCAAGCTGGTCCGCCGGCCCCCACATGGCGGCGTCTACCCGACGGTTGCGGCCGCCCGCGGCCGACCCGCCCTCGCGTCCGGAAGGCGCACGATCGGTCAGGGGCGGAACGTGGTCGAGTGTGCCTGACCGGTGGGAGCCGGGAGCGGGGAGCCGTCCACGGATCGTCCTGGCGCCGTCGGGGCGGCGACGACCTCCTCGATCTGTTCGTCCTGTTTCACCTCGACGCGAGCGGCCTGCCAACTGGAGAAGTGGCCGACGAAGTTCGCCCACACCGACATCAGGGCGATCCACAGGATGGAAGTCTTCAGTCCGGTGCACACGGTGACGGGGATGAGGATGAACCACACCAGGGTGCACCAGCCGTGGAAAGCACGCAGGAACGCCGGACGGCCGAACAACGCCGAGAACTTGCCCACGGGTCGGTCCTTTCAGGGTCGGGGAGCGTGCCGCCCGGATGCAGGTGTGGCGCCCGGTGGCCGGATCCGCCGTCGGTCGTACCGCCGCGTGGCCGTGGGGCGGCCCGTCCGGAAGCAGGCCGCGGTTCAGGTCCGGGAGGCGACGGCCGCGGGCCGCGGGCCGGCCGGGGACAGGCGCCGGTCAGCCGAGGGCGGGCACGGGCCGCGGCCGCCTCGCGGCGCGGGCGTCGGGATCACTCCCGCCCCGGGTGCCGCGGATTCTTGGTCTCGGCGCCGTGCGCGAAGCCGCCCGCGTCCTCGGCGCTGCGCTGCGGGCCGTCCTGGTGCCCCAGGCGGTCGAGCACGCGCCTGAGATCGGCCAGTAGGAGGTCGGCCAGGTCGTGGCTGAATCCGTTGCGTGCCACGATCCGCAGGACGGCCAGGTCGGTCCGGTTCTTCGGGAAGGTGTAGGCGGGCACCAGCCAGCCGCGCTCGCGCAGCGCGGCGGAGACGTCGAAGACGCTGAACGCGTCGATCCCGTCGCGGACCCGGAAGGCGAAGACGGGCGTCTGGCTGCCGTCGGTGATCAGCTCGAAAGGGCCGAGCTTGGCGATCTCGGCAGCCAGGCGGGTGGCGACGTCGCGGCAGGTCTGCTGGACCCGCCGGTAGCCGTCGAATCCAAGACGCAGGAAGTTGTAGTACTGGGCGACGACCTGGGCACCCGGGCGGGAGAAGTTGAGCGCGAACGTCGGCATGTCGCCGCCCAGGTAGTTCACGTGGAAGACCAGGTCGTCGGGGAGCGCCTGCTCGTCGCGCCACAGCGCCCAGCCGACGCCGGGCATCACCAGGCCGAACTTGTGGCCGGAGGTGTTGATGGAGGCGACCCGCGGGAGTCGGAAGTCCCAGACGAGTTCCGGGTCCAGGAAGGGAGCGATCATCGCGCCGGAGGCGCCGTCCACGTGGATCGGGATGTCCAGCCCCGTGCGCTCCTGGAGGGCGTCCAGCGCGGCGGCGAGTTCGGCCACCGGCTCATAGCTGCCGTCGAAGGTGGAGCCCAGCACCGCGACGACACCGATGGTGTTCTCATCACACAGTTCGACCGCGGCCTCGGGGGACAGGTGGTAGCGATCGCCCTCCATCGGGACGTAGCGGGCTTCGACGTCGAAGTAGTCGGCGAACTTCTCCCAGCAGATCTGCACGTTGATGCCCATGACCAGGTTCGGTCTGGCCGGCTTCGCGTCCGCGCCGCGGCGGTGCTGCCAGCGGCGCTTGAGCGCCAGGCCCCCGAGCATCGCCGCCTCGCTCGAGCCGGTGGTGGAGCAGCCGACGGCCCGGTGGGCGTCGGGGGCGTTCCACAGCCGGGCGAGCATGTTCACGCAGCGTGTCTCGAGCTCGGCTGTCTGCGGGTACTCGTCCTTGTCGATCATGTTCTTCTCGGCGCACTCGGCCATCAGCCGCAGCGCCTGGGGTTCGGCCCAGGTCGACACGAACGTCGCCAGGTTCAGCCGGGCGTTGCCGTCCAGCATGAGCTCGTCGTGCACCAGCTGGTAGGCGGTTTCCGGCTCCATCTCGCCCTCGGGCAGGGCGTGACGAGGGACCCTGACGGGCTCGCGACTGAACACGGGATTGAGTTCCAGGTCGCGGCTGGGTCGGTCGTGGTGCCGGCCTCGCTTGAGCGGCATGCTCGGGGTCCTTCCGTCGGCTGCAGGGGGCGACCGTGCGGCCAGGGGCCGGCCGCACGGTGTGGAGGCGGTGGTCGGCGGTGCCCGTGGTGCGGACACCGCCGACTGGTGCGCTGGGGGCCGCAGGGGCC
>NZ_JBEPAK010000067.1:0-29977 GCF_040298565.1 Kitasatospora sp. NPDC001539
GACGGAAATACACCCGTCGACCGGCCCCGGTGACCAGCGACTACGCGCGCGGCTTCTCGCGCATCTCGTAGGTCTCGATGACGTCGTCGACCTTGATGTCGTTGAACGACCCCAGGGTCACACCGGCCTCGAAGCCCTCGCGGACCTCGGTCGCGTCGTCCTTGAAGCGGCGCAGACCCTCGATCGAGAGGTTCTCCGCCACGACCTTGCCGTCGCGCAGCAGGCGGGCCTTGGCGTTGCGGCGGATGAGGCCCTCGCGGACCAGGACACCGGCGATGTTGCCAAACTTGGAGGAGCGGAAGACCTCGCGGATCTCCGCGGCGCCGAGGCGCACCTCCTCGTACTCCGGCTTGAGCATGCCCTTGAGGGCGTTCTCGATCTCCTCGATCGCCTGGTAGATGACCGAGTAGTACCGGACGTCCACGCCTTCCTTCTCGGCCGCGGTCCGCGCACGGCCTTCGGCGCGCACGTTGAAGCCGATGATGATGGCGTCCGAGCCCATCGCCAGGTCCACGTCGGACTCGGTGATGGCACCCACACCGCGGTGCAGGACCCGGAGCTCGACCTCCTCGCCCACGTCCAGCTTGACGAGGGCGTCCTCGAGGGCTTCGACCGAACCGGAGACGTCACCCTTGATGATGAGGTTGAGCTGCTCGATGGAGCCGGCGGCGATGGCCTTGTCCAGGTCCTCCAGGGACACCCGGACCCGACGCTGCGCGAAGGCGGCGTTGCGGTCGCGGGCCGAGCGCTTCTCGGCGATCTGACGGGCGGTGCGGTCCTCGTCGACGACGATGAAGCTGTCGCCGGCGCGGGGCACCGAGGTCAGACCGAGCAGCAGCACCGGGCGGGACGGGCCGGCCTCGGTGAGGCTGTTGCCGTTCTCGTCCAGCATCGCGCGGACGCGGCCGTAGGCGTCGCCCACGACGATCGAGTCGCCAACGCGGAGCGTACCGCGCTGCACCAGCACGGTCGCCATGGCGCCGCGGCCCTTGTCCAGGTGCGCCTCGATGGCGATACCCTGCGCGTCCTGCTCGGGGTTGGCCCGCAGGTCCAGCGAGGCGTCCGCGGTCAGGACCACGGCCTCCAGCAGCTGGTCGATGTTCAGGCCCTGGCGCGCGGAGATGTCGACGAACATGGTGTCGCCGCCGTACTCCTCGGCCACCAGGCCGAACTCGGTCAGCTGACCGCGGACCTTCGTCGGGTCGGCGCCCTCGACGTCGATCTTGTTGACGGCGACCACGATCGGCACACCGGCGGCCTTGGCGTGGTTCAGCGCCTCGACCGTCTGCGGCATGACACCGTCGTTGGCCGCGACCACCAGGATCGCGATGTCGGTGGACTTGGCACCACGGGCACGCATGGCGGAGAACGCCTCGTGACCCGGGGTGTCCAGGAAGGTGATCGGACGCTGCTCGCCGTTCACCTCGGTGACCACCTGGTAGGCACCGATGTGCTGGGTGATGCCACCGGCCTCGCCGGCCACCACGTTGGACTTGCGGATGGCGTCCAGCAGGCGGGTCTTACCGTGGTCGACGTGACCCATGACGGTGACCACCGGCGGGCGCGGGGCGAGGTGCTCGTCGCCGCCCTCGTCGGCACCGAAGTCGATGTCGAACGACTCCAGCAGCTCGCGGTCCTCGTCCTCCCGGCTGACGATCTCCAGCTGGAAGCCCATCTCGTCGGCGAGCAGCTGCAGCGTCGCGTCGGAGACCGACTGCGTCGCGGTGACCATCTCACCGAGGTTGAACATGACGGAGACGAGTGCGGCCGGGTTGGCGTTGATCTTCTCCGCGAAGTCCATCAGCGAGGCGCCGCTCGACAGGCGAACGGTCTGGCCGTTGCCGCGAGGGAGCATCACACCGCCGACGGACGGGGCCTGCATGGCCTCGTACTCCTGGCGCTTCGCCCGCTTCGACTTGCGACCGCGAGCCGGGCGACCGCCCGGGCCACGACCGAAGGCGCCCTGCGTGCCACCACGGGCACCCGGGCCGCCGGGACGACCACCGAAGCCACCGGGGCGCGGGCCGCCGAAGCCGCCGCCACCACCGGGAGCACCGCCACCCGGACGCGGGCCGCCGAAGCCGCCACCGGCCGGACGCGAGCCCGGACCGGCCGGACGGCCCTGGAAGCCGGGACGGGCACCGCCGCCGGGACCTGCCGGACGGCCGCCGGGGCCACCCGGACCACGGCCACCCGGGCCCGGACGCGGGCCGGCCGGACGCTGCGGCATCATGCCCGGGTTCGGACGCGGCATGCCGGACGGGGTCGGCCCGCCGGGACGCGGCGCGGCCGGACGCGGCATGCCGTCGGGACGGGGGGCACCACCCGGACGCGGCGCACCGGCACCCGGCGCACCCGCCGGACGCGGACGGTCACCGCCGGGACGCGGCGCACCGGCACCCGGCGCACCGGCCGGACGCGGACGGTCGCCACCCGGACGCGGCGCACCGGCACCCGGCGCACCTGCCGGACGCGGACGGTCGCCACCGGGGCGCGGACGGTCGCCGCCCTGCGCGCCCGGAGCACCCGGACGGGCACCCGGCGCGCCCGGACGGCGGTCGCCGGGGCGGGCCATGCCGGTCGCGCTGCCCGAGGTGAACGGGTTGTTGCCCGGACGCGGGCGGGCGTTCCCGAACGGCGACAACGTCCGTTTCAGGAAGCTGCCACCGCCCGGCCGTGCCCCTGTGCTGCGGGATCAGGCGGTCCGGCGGCCCTGGTCCGGGGTGCGCCCCGTGGTCAGCAGCCCGAGCTCGACGGCCCTGGCTCCCGCCTGGAACCGGGAGTTCGCCCCGAGCATCTCCATGATGTCGGCGACGTACCGGCGATAGGTGCGGACCGAGACCGAGAGGTCCCGGGCCGCGACCTCGTCGGTCACACCGGCGTTCAGCCGGTCGAGGATGCGCTCGGTGAATTCCTTGCGGGCCGTCGTGGCGAAGTCGGGCCGGTCCTCGATCGGAACGGCCCGCCGCCAGACCCCCGCGAACAGGTTGTGCAGGGTGCGGATCACCGAGTGGTCCCGGATCACCGCGGCCCGCCGGCTGCCCGTCACCAGGTCCGCACAGGCGAGGACGACCTGGTGGTCCACCATGATGGTCTCGGTCCAGGGGAGTTCGCACACCCGCGCCTCCAGGTGGCAGCCTGCGAGGTGTTGCTCCCGGACGAACTCGCGGTCCAGTGTCTCCGGCACGCACAGCAGCCGCACGGTGACCTCGTCGGCGCAGGAGTGGAGCATCTCCCTGAGCGCTCCGTAGATCGCCCCGGCCCTGAGCGCGTCGGAGGCGAGCACCACCTGCAGCCCGTGCCGGGTCCGCCCGATCAGCCGGGCGGCCTCAGCGGAGAGTTCCTCCTCGTCCGGCGGAACCGCGGTGACGACGGCCGAGCGGGACACGAAGTCGCGGTGTCTGACCACGGTGTCCTCGATCAGGGCCTGGACCTCCAACAGTCCCTGCTCAACCTCGTCCTCGAGCCGTCGGCCGTGCGGTGCCGGCGCCGGCATCCTGGACCGCTCCCCCATGTCCACCCCTATGACGTGCGACTCCGTCCACCGTCATGGAACAGCGCGACGGGCACGGAGTCCTACCGTGCTGTCAGCAAGCTGCGCGCCGGGGGCGGCCTCGGCGCCGGCGTGCGCACCGATCGGCGACCGTCCGTGCGCGCGCACCCACGAGGGGTGGCGCGGCGGCTCGCCGGGCCGGTCCGGTTGACCGATTCCGGCCATGACAGATAGCGGTCAGCCCTCGGATCGCCGGTCCCGACAGACATTACGTTCGGGTCAGCCTTTCGAGGGAGGAATATTCCGTGGACAGCACCGAGCTCACGGACGAGCCCGAACACGGCGTGTACGACCGGATCATGACGATGATGTCTTCGTCCGGGACGCCGTTTCGTCTGATTCACCACCGACCGGAAGGACGCACCGCCGAAGCCAGTGAAGTGCGCGGGCATTCGCTGCGGCAGGCCGCGAAGTGCATCGTGGTCCGTACCAGGACCGCCGGGCGCCCGCCCCGGCACAGTGTCGTCGTCGTGCCCGGTGACCACCGGGTTGATCTGGAGGCCGTTGCCGGCCACCTCGGCGGCGACCGGACGGCGTTCGCGGACCGACGGACCGCGGAGCGGCTCACCCAGTGCCGCAGCGGAGCCATCGTTCCCTTCAGCTTCGACCGGGACCTCGGGCTGCTGGCTGATCCCATGCTGCTCGAACCCGAGGAGATCTTCTTCAACGCGGCCCGCCTCGACCGGTCACTGGCGATCGCTCCTGCGGACTGGGCCGACCTCGCGCGACCGCTGATCAGGCCGGTCGCGCAGCGCGATCCGGTGGCCGTCGGCTGATCGGTCCGACGAGCCCACGACGGAGCCCCGGTGGTGCGGCGATCCCGCACCACCGGGGCTTCGATCCGTGTCAGCGGGCGTCGGCCGCCAGTGCGGCCTCCTCCGCCACGGTCCACCCGTCCGCGTCCAGGAGCCGGCAGAGCGCCGATGCGGACTGCTGCTGCACGAGCAGCTCGACCAGGCCTCGGGGCCGGTCCATCGAGTGCTCGATCCGCACGTCCTCGATGTTCACCCCGATCTCTCCCACCGCGGTGAACAACCGTGCCAGCGCGCCCGGTTGGTCCGGTACCAGCACCGGCACGGTGGCCAGGTCGGTGAGCGGGGTACCCGACTTGTGGGCGACCCGCGCCCGCCCCCGACCACCGTGCCGCAGGATGTCGTCCAGAACGGCTGCAGCGTGCTCGCGCCGTGCCGCGTCGGTGCCGGCCAGGCCCCGCAACGCGGTGATGGTCCGGCGGAGGTCGGCTGCGTACTCGTCGAGGACGTCCGCGACGGCGGCGGCGTTGGCGTCCAGGATCTCGCCCCACAGGCCCGGGTCCCCGGCCGCGATGCGGGTGACGTCCCGCACCCCCGGCCCTGCGACCCGGATGCTGGACTCCCCCGCGTCCGCCAGTCGGGCGGCCATCAGGGACGAGACCAGGTGGGGAGCGTGCGAGACGAGCGCGACGGCGCGGTCGTGCGCAGCGGCGTCCATCACCACCGGCGTGCCGCCGCACAACGAGGCGAGCTCGAGGGCTCGGTTGAGCGTCTCCTGGCAGGTGTCCCGGGACGGGGTGAGCACCCACGGTCGCCCCTCGAACAGGTCCGCCCGCCCGGCCAGTGGCCCGGAACGCTCGGTGCCGGCCATCGGGTGCCCGCCGATGTACTTGGCGGAGTCCGCCCCGGCACGCGCCACCCCGTCGTGCGGCTGCGCCTTCACACTGGCGACATCAGTGTAGGCACGGGCCAGTCCCTCGAGTTGCGCCCGTGCCAGGACGGTGCCGACATGAGCGGGCGGTACGGCGAGGACGGCCAGGTCGACCGGCGCGTTCGGCGGAGCCAGCGATCCCGCACCCATGGCCTCGGCGGTTCGCGCCGCCGTCCGGTTCACGTCGTCCAGGTGCACCACCACGCCTTGCCGACTCAGCGCGAGGGCGATGGACGTGCCGATCGCGCCGGTCCCGATGACCGCCGCGCTCCTCATCGACCGGGTCCGTCGACCGCCGTACCCGTGGCTTCGGCAGCCACGAAACGCGCCAGCCTGGCGATGCCGTCCTCGACGTCCGCGCGGGTCAGGTAGCTGAAGGAGAGCCGCATGGTGTGCTCGCCTCCTCCCTGCGGATAGAAGTACGACATCGGGGTCCAGATCACGCCGTGCTCCTCGGCCGAGCGCAGCAGGGCGGCGTTGTCGGCCGCGAACGGCACCTTGACGGTGAGGAAGAACCCCCCGCTGGGGACGTTCCAGCTGAGGCCGAGGGCGCGTCGACGCTCCTGCGGGAAGTGCTTCTCCAGCTGCTCCAGCACGGTCGCCAGGACCTCTCCGTAGTGCTTGGCCGGGCCGGCGTTGAGCTCGGAGAGCCGCCCGTCCGCCGCCAGCAGCATCCCGGCCACCGCGGCCTGGGCGATCGGCGGGGTGTTCACCGTGACCATGCTCTTGATCTTGGCGAGTTCGTCGGCGAGCAGCCCGGTGGTGCCGGCGTCGTCCCGCACCGTCTGGTCCGCGACCACGAAGCCGATCCGCGCGCCCGGGAAGACCGACTTCGAGTACGAGCCGAGGTGGACGACCCGGCGGCCGGTGTCGAGCGCCTTGAGGGTGGGCAGCCGCTCACCGGTGCTGACCAGGCGGTAGGGGTTGTCCTCGATCACCAGCAGGTCGAGGCGTTCCGCGAGCGCGAGCAGCTCCTCGCGGGCCCGCCGGGGCATGGTGGTGCCGGACGGGTTGGAGTGGTCGGGCACCACGTAGAGCGCGCGGGGGCGGCGTCCGCGGGCCCGCTCCGCGCGGACGGCCGCCTCCACGGCCGCGCAGGACAGGCCGTCCGGCTCCTCCTCGATCGCGGTCACCGGGATGCCGAGCAGTGCGGCGGCGCCGGTGATCCCCACGTAGCAGGGGCTGGTGGCGAGCAGGACGTCCCCGGGGTCGGCGAACAGTGCCCGCAGGGTCAGGAACATCGCCTCCTGGCAGCCCACGGTGACGACGATCGAGGCGGGGTCGACGTCGATCCCCTCGTCCTTGCGCAGCGAGTCCGCGATCAGGCCGTTGATCAGCCCCGCGGTGGGGCCGTACTGGAACAGCTTGGTGCGGACGGCGTCGGGGCCGTCGCCCTGCTCGGCCAGGTGGTCGAGGTAGCGGCGGAGGTGGGTGAACAGCTGCTCGGTGTCGAAGAAGCCCTCGTACGGCCGGCCCGGGGCGAAGGAGACCGCCTCGGGGTAGCGGATGGTGACCTCGTTGAGGAAGTTCATGGTGTCCAGCACCGGGTCGCTGACGCTGGCGTGCAGCTCCTCCTTGCGCAGGACGCCCGCGGCCGCCGCCGGTGCGACCGGACGCGGCAGGGGGCCGACCGCCAGGCGGGGGCTCGGCGCGAGGAGCGCGGGGCCCGCGTCGGCGGGTGAGGGCGTGCCGGTGAGCAGCAGGGCGTCCTCCAACTCACCGACCAGGATGTCGAGGACGTCGGAGACTCCGGACTGCCCGGCCACCGCCAGCCCGTGCAGCACCGGGCGGCCCAGCAGCACGGCGTCGGCGCCGAGGGCCAGTGCCGTCAGCACGTCGGTGCCGCGCCGCACGCCGCCGTCCAGCAGCACCGGGCAGCGGCCGCCCGCGGCGCCGGAGACCTCCGCCAGCACCTCCAACGAGGCGTATCCGCCGTCGAGTTGGCGCCCGCCGTGGTTGGACACCACGAGGCCGTCCACCCCGGCGTCGACCGCGCGGGCGGCGTCCTCGGCCGTGGTGATCCCCTTGAGCAGGACGGGCAGGGCGGTGACCGACCGCAGCCAGGAGACGACCGACCAGTCCAGTGCCGGGTCCAGTTCGGTGCGCCCGTGGCCGCTGGGCGAGGAGTAGTCGGCCGGCGGCAGGTTGGCCGGGGCGATGCCCTCGGGCAGCCGGAAGTCGTTGCGCAGGTCGCGCAGCCGCCGCCCGAGCCGGGGCGCGTCCACGGTGAGGACGATCGCCTCGAACCCTGCCTGCTCGGCGTGTTCGATGAGCCGCCGGGTCGTCGAGCGGTCGCGGAAGCAGTAGACCTGCAGCCAGAGCGGCGCACCCGCCGCCGCGGCCAGCTTCTCGAAGGGCTGCCCGGCGAAGGTGCTCACCACGACGGGCAGTCCGGCCATGCCCGCCGCCTGCACGGTGGCGACCTCCCCCTCGGGGTGGACCATGGTGTGGTACGCCATCGGCGCAACCCCCACCGGGGCGGACCACCGGCGCCCGAGCACCGTGACCGAGGTGTCCACCTGGCTCAGGCCCGTCAGCACCCGGGTGCGCAGCAGTTGCCGGTCGAAGGCGAGGAGGTTTTCGGACAGCGTCCGCTCCTCCCCCGCGCCGCCCTGGATGAAGTCCCAGACCGGCGGGTCCAGGCGCTCGCGGGCCAGCGCGGCGTAGTCGTCCAGGGTCAGCGCCTGCGGAGTCCCGGTCCGCGCCTCGACGGCCGTCACGGGACGACCACCTTTGCCGATGGAGCCGGGAAATTGATGTCGTGTCCGCGCATGCTGAGTCCCCATCCACTATTCGGAAGCGATGTCGATTAGACGCCACGACTTCCGGTCAGGACGTCTCGTCGGGCTCGGCTCGGCAACTTGCTGACAGCCCGGCGGATGAGCCGGGCCAGACCGTCACCGCTTTCAACAATTTGCGGTGGCGGTGCGCCACCGCCATGTCCGGGGAATGCTGTTACCGGAACCGGACGCTGGCGGACTCAGACCGCGCAGACGCCTTTCATGCTGTCTATCAACGTCAGGACCGCCTTCGCCGACGGGAGGATCATCCGCCCCTCGCGCGTGAGGTGCGCCCCGTTGGAATCCCGCGTGAACAGCTTCGTGCCCAGCATTTGTTCCAGGCACTTGATCTGGTAGCTGATCGCCGGCTGGGAATATCCGAGTTCCCTCGCCGCGTGGTCCATGCGACCGATCTCGGCCACGGACACGAAGGCTCGAAACTCCCGCTCATGCATAGCTCCCCCTGTTTGTTCGGCGGGTCGCCGAGGCAACCGGACTCGTAATGTCCAGTCCATAACAGCCGATTCGAACTGGGTGGCGCAACAGCCGCTACAGGAAGCTGCAACGGGGTCGATCCGCACGGTCGCCCGGCCCGCTCGGGACGCCCCGCCCGGAGGTCGGAGGACGTCCCGGGGACGGCTCGTTCACAGGAAGCAGATCATCCGGTACTCGGACCAACTCTCGGCCGCGGCCTGCGCGCCGATCAACTCGACGCCCTCCAGGAGTTGCTCGCCACCGGTCATGCCGCTCGCGAGCAGTCCCGGCTCCTCCGCCCGGACCCGGATGCCGGCGTCCAACAGTGCTCGGACGTCGCGGCGGGGGTCGCTCAGCGTCTCCACCACGCGGTCGCCGAAACGCAGCGGCGCCACCCTCGCGGCCCTGGCCGCGTAGCTGACCGCCTGCCCTCGCAGCAGGATGTCCATTCCGCCCATCTGCCGGTGCAGCTCGCGCACCAGGTAGAGCGTGTCGACGAACTGCTTCTCGATGGCGCCCCGGTAGCCACGGTCCACGATCGCCAGTACCTGTGCCTGTCCCGCCATCTCAGATCACCCCGATCAGTACCGTCTTGCCCGTGGCCGCCAGGTTGGCCGCGTAGGCGTGCGGCGCTCGCATGGCGATCTCCGGCAGGTGGTCGGTCGCCCCCCGGTCATCGCTGCAGAACCGGCAGCCGTACCAGTAGAGCTGGTCGGGGAACGCCCGGAGCATCTCCTGGACGATCGTGGCGGTGCTCAGGTGGCGCGTCGACCAGTCCGCAAGGTCGCGCGGCTTGAACTCGCCCAGCGACTGCTGGGTCAGCATCGTCGCGTAGCCGCACGCCCAGACCTGGACCCGTCCGCCCTGCTCCAGCATCGATTGGACCAGCCTCAACACGGTCGTGGTCAGATCGGTCCGGTGCGGCGCGCCCATGAAGGTCACCAGGACGTCGGTCGTGGGGATCCGGCGGGCCATCAGTGCCACACCGTCCGCACCTCGGGGTCGAGCACCAACCGGGCGATCGCGTCCATCTCGACCGGGACCGCGTCGGGACGGAGGGCGGCGCTGATCCCCCGCTGGTCCACCGAGAAGCGGTCGACCAGCAGCCGGCCACCCGCCTCGACGAAGTCCGACAGCTCCGGACGGTGGCCGAGGGCCAACGACACCCCGCCCTGCACCAGGAACAGGGTCACCTCGTGCCCGCCACGCGCCTGGGCCACACCGTCGCCGACGAAGGCCAGAGCTTCCTCGGTCGCCGACTCCTGGCTCTCTACCAGGAGGTACCGCAGCGCCTCCCGGCGGAGGACTCTGCTCATGCGGATGCATCCCCTCTGTGGTCACCGCCCGTCGGGGCGGGATCTGCCGCCAGCCCGGGCGGCCGCACGGGCGCCGTTGCGAGTGCGGCACTGCCGGTGATCCTCGCAAGCCTCACGGGCGCCGCGGTCCGCCTGCGCGTGTTCTGACAGGAAGGTGACAGCGCAAGCCCCGGCACCCTCATCGCGGCTCGACCGGAATCGCCCCGAACGTGCTCCACCCGACTCCGTGGGCCGCCCGGCGCCGGTAGGCCACCGGCCGCAACGGCCGGCTGGCATCTACCGGTCACCCGCACCGCCGTTCCGCTCGGCTCCCACCGGCCGTTCGTAGGCTTGGCCGTCCGTTCGCATCCGGTTCAGCTCAGGGGGTCGGCCACACGTGAAGACGGCCATCGTGCTCGCGGTCGGCTGCGTCACCATCACCGCGACGATCGGGGGCTTCTCCGCCGGAGCCCGCCTGCTGCTGGGACTTCGGATCGGCCGCATCCGCGCTGCAGTGACCGGCAGCTTCGGCCTGTTCGCGACGATAGTCTTCAGCCGAACCGTGCACTCCGCCGACCGCGGCGCGCTCCTCACGGTCGAGATCGGTTCGGTGCTCCTCCTGACCATGGGCTTCCTCGCCGTCTCCGAAGTGGTCCTGCCCAGCGGCTCCTGGCCGTCGATGCTGCGACTCCCCCGGGCACTGCAGCGGCGCATCGCCCGGGCCCGCCGCTACTCCCAGCTGAGCGCGATCGCCTACCGGCACGGCCTGGGTCGGCTGCTGCGCAGCGCGGGCCGGGCCTCGGCCCCCGGGCCCGCCGGCCACCACGAACTGGCCCGTTCGCTCCGCCGGGCACTGGAGGAGGGCGGTGCGACGTTCGTCAAGCTCGGTCAAGTGCTGTCGACCCGGCACGACCTGCTGCCGCCCAGCTTCACCGACGAGCTGAGCAACCTCCAGCACCAGGCCACGCCCGCGCTCTGGGAGGAGGTGGCCGAGCAGTTGCGCCAGGAGTTCCACCGGCCGCTCGACGCGGTGTTCGCGCGGTTCGACCCGGTGCCGCTGGCGGCCGGATCCATCGCGCAGGTGCACCGGGCCCGGCTGCACTCCGGTCAGGAGGTGGTGGTCAAGGTCCGCCGCCCCGGCTGCCGGCCGGTCGTCGAGCGGGACCTCGACATCCTGTGCAGTGTCGCCCGCAGGCTGGAGGAGCGGACCGCCTGGGGGCGGGCCGCCGGCGTCGAGGCGTTGGCCGTCGGTTTCGCCGACTCGGTCCTCGAGGAGCTGGACTTCCGGGTCGAAGCGCGGAACATGACCGCGGTCGCGGCCCGGAGCCGGGGCGGGGAGGTGCTGATACCGCAGGTGTTCCCGGAGCTCTCCAGTGAGAAGGTCCTCGTCACGGAGTGGCTCGACGGCGAACCGCTCAGTGCGGCCGGGACTGGCCTCCGACACCCGGACGCGGATCCGATGCGCCTCGCCCGCACCATCCTCGACTGCGTCCTGCGGCAGATCATGGTCGGCGGGACCTTCCACGCGGACCCGCACCCGGGGAACATCCTGCTGCTCCGCGACGGCCGGCTCGCGATGCTCGACTTCGGCTCGGTCGGCCGGATCGACGGGCAGCTCCAGGCGAGGCTCCGCGACCTGCTCGTGGCCATCCGCCGCGCCGACGCGGCCGCGCTCTGCGACGCTCTGCTGGCACTGGCGAACCAGCCGGAGGAGATCGACCAGAAGGACCTCGAACGATCCCTCGGGCTCTTCCTGGCACGACACTTCGGGCCGGGGACGGCGCTCGACCGCACCGCTTTCAGCGACCTCTTCCGCCTGGTCACCGCCCACCGGCTGACCATTCCGAACAGCGTCGCGGCGGCGTTCCGCGCGCTCGCCACCCTGGAGGGCACGCTCACCCGGATCGCCCCCGACTTCGATCTGACGGCCGAGGCCAAGCAGTTCGCCTGGGTGCAGGTCACCGAGTCGGCCTCGCCGCCCAAACTGGCGGTCACCGCCGCCGACGAGTTGCTCGACATCCTGCTCATCGCCCGCAGGCTGCCCCGTCGGCTGGACCGGATCACCAGCGCGATCGAGCAGGGCAGGCTGAGCATGAACATCCGGCTGCTCGGGAACCGCCATGACCGCGGCTTCCTGCAGACGCTGGTCCACGAAGTCATCCTGACCGCCCTCGGGGCGACGACCGGGGTGATGGCGGTCATCCTGCTCAGCACGGCCCGGGGCCCTCGGATCACCTCGTCGATCACCCTGTTCGAGGTCATCGGCTACAACCTGCTGGTGGTCAGCGCCATCCTGATGGTCCGGGTGCTCTTCACCATCTTCCACGCCCGCCGGCGGTAGCCGGGGGTCCCGTCCACCGCCGGTGCGGCTGGAACCCGCCGCCCCGCTACGCCGCCGCGCGCACGCTCGCCAGGAAGCCGGCCAGTCGGTCCGAGCCCCAGTAGCGGTCCGGCCCGTGGATGAAGAACGGCACCCCGAACACGCCGTCGCGGCCGAGGGTGCGCAGCGCCTCGACGCCGCGGGCGAGGATCGCCGGGTCGTCGACGGCGTTGCCGACGGCGTCCGGGTCGAGGCCGACCGCCGCGCCGGCCTCGGCGACGACGGACCGCTCGGAGATGTCCAGGCCCTGTTCGAAGCGGGCCCGGTAGATCCGGGCGAGGTAGTCGCGGCCCCGGCCGGCGTCCTCGGCGACCAGCCAGCCGAGGTGGGCGACGTCCCAGTCGGGGGCGGTGTCGACGGGCCAGGCGACGGTCAGGCCCCGCTCGGCGGCGAGGCGTTTGACGTCCTGGAGGATGTAGAGGTGCTTCTCCTTCGACATCGGGACGTAGGGCAGCCGGACGTCCGTCCCGGCCAGGAGCCGGGCGGTCGCGCCGCCCGGCTCCCAGTAGGGGCGCCATTCGATCCGCTCCGCCACGTCGGGTGCGTTCTCGGTCAGCTCCCGGAAGGCCAGCCACGAGTAGGGGCTGCGCAGGGAGAAGTACCAGCGTGCGGGTTCGAGGGCCAACTCAGGCTCCTGGGACTCTAGATGGTGATGCCGCCGTCGATCTGCAGGACGGCGCCGGTGATGTAGCCGGCGCGCGGCGAGACCAGGTAGGCGACCAGGTCGGCGACCTCGTCGGCGGTGCCGAGGCGGCCCAGCGGCACCGACTCCAGCGCCTTGTCCTTCACGTTGTCGGTGAGGACCGAGGTCATGTCGGTGTCGATGAAGCCGGGGGCGACCACGTTGGCGCGGATGCCGTAGCGGCCGACCTCCTTCGCCAGCGCCCGGGAGAAGCCGATGATCCCGGCCTTGGAGGCGGAGTAGTTGGTCTGGGTGGCGTTGCCGTGGACGCCCGCGACGGAGGAGATGTTGACGATCGCCCCGCCCTTGCGTTTCATCATGCCGAACACGACGGCGCGGCAGGCGTTGTACACCCCGTCCAGGTTGGTGTCGAGCACCTGGTGCCACTCCTCGTCCTTCATCAGGACGAGCGGGTTGTCGCGGGTGATGCCGGCGGCGGTCACGGCGGCGTCGACGGGGCCGAGCTCCTGCTCGGTCTCCTCGACGAACCCGCGCACCGACGCGAGGTCGCGCACGTCGACCTTGCGGGCCAGCACCCGGACGCCGAGCTCCCGGACCTCCTTCTCCAGGAGGCGGGCCGCCTCCTCGTTGGACTGGTAGCAGAAGGCGACGTCGAAGCCGTCCTGGGCGAGGCGCAGCACGGTGGCGCGGCCGATGCCGCGCGAGCCGCCGGTGACCAGGGCCACCCGGGTGTCGTTCTCAGCCATGGCTCTCTCCAATGAGGGCGGGGTCGGGCCGGAGCTCGCCGGCCGGGCGGAAGGCCAGCACGGCGCTGTCGACGGTCAGCACGGGTGCGCCGTCGACGCGGCTCTCGCCGGCGATGATCAGGGTGTCGCCGAGCGTCCTGGTGATGGTCGCCCGGTGTTCCAGGACGTCCCCGGGCAGCACCGGCCCGTGGTAGCGCAGGCCGGTCACGGCGCCGAACAGCATGACCTTCCCGGTGAGCACGTCCGGGTTGGGGTCCTCCCAGGTGGCCAGCAGGCCGGCCGCCTGGCACCAGGACTCCATCAGCAGCACCTGCGGGTAGCCGAAGTCCTCCGCGCCCTCGGGCAGGTCCCGGTACCAGGGCTCGTTGCAGGTGACGGCCTTGACCGCGGTGATGCGCTCGCCCGGGACGACGTCGAGCACGCGGTCGACCAGCAGCATCGGGAAGCGGTGCGGCAGGGCCCGCCGGATCTCCGGCTGCCCGGCGCGGGCGGTTCGGTCCGGGCCCGTCACGATTCCTCCCCCGTGGTGAAGCGCACGCGCACCCGGGCCGCCGCCGCGCGGGCGGTGGCGACCTCGGCGGTACAGGTCCAGCCTGCGGCGCCCGCGCGCCAGGTCAGCTCGACGCTCAGTTCGTCCCCCGGGAAGACCGGGCTCAGGAAGCGCGTCGACTCCACTTCGTCCATCGTCAGCGGTCCCGCGCCGGGCGGCGGCGCGGCCAGCGCGCTGAGCCGTACGCACTCGATCACGCAGACTCCGGGGAAGATCGGGAAGCCCGGGTAGTGGCCGGGCAGCACCGGCTCGTCCGCCCCGATCACGACGCCGGTGGCCGCGGTCGTCCGGCCCCGGGCGTCGGGCGCCGGGGGCCGGACCAACCGCACCGCCGCGGTGACGGGGCTGACCGCCGCGGTGGCGGGACTGACCGCCGCGCTGACGGGGCTCACCGCTCGCGGCCGGCTCACGCCGACCGGAGCTTCTCGGCGAGCACCTCGTGCGCGCCGGCCAGCGAGGTGATGCGGGGGAACGCGCTCTCCTCCAGCCGCAGGCCGTACTTCTTCTCCAGGGCGACCACCACCTCCAGCGCCAGCAGGGAGTCGACCTCCAGGTCCTCGACGAAGCGCGTGTCGTCGCCGACCTCGGTGACGTCCACGTCGAGGACCCGGGCGATCGCCGCGCGCAGGTCCTCCTTGTCCAGCACGGCCGCGGCCGAGGCCTCCTGGGTCGTCATGGCGGTGTTCCTTCCGTGGGTTGGGGGATTCGTGCTCAGCGCAGGCGGATCAGCGCGCAGCCGACCGCGCCGTCGCGGTCGACCGAGGTGACCAGGGCGACCCGGCCCGCGGCCGAGGGGTCGTCCTCGGCGTGCACCAGGACGCCGGCCACCTGGAAGGCCGCCGACGCGGCCACCGTGTCGCCGAGCAGGGCGGTCTGGGTGAGGCGCCGCGGGTCGGCACCGGCGGTGGCCGCCTCGACCACGGCCCGTTCCTGCTCGCCCAGCGGTCCGGGAAGTTCGCTGGTGGACACCGCCCACAGCTCCTCCGGCCGCACCTGCGCGCGGCGCAGCGCGCCCTCCAGGCAGGAGGACAGGGCCGTGCGGACGTCCCCGTCCAGGGCGATGCCCATCCGGACGGCGAGCAGCTCGGCCAGGACCGGCTGGTCCGGGTCGTCCGCGTCCGCGCGTTCGAGCAGCAGCAGGCCGCAGCCCTCGCCGGCCGGCTGGGCCGCGCCGTCGGCCCGCGGGTCGTGGGAGTGGGCGTCCAGCCAGGAGCGGGCGTGCGAGAACTCCTCGACGGCGCCGCACAGCACGGTCCGCGCCCGGCCGAACTGCAGCAGCCGGCGGGAGTAGTTGAGGGCGTACAGCCCGGCCGCGTGGCCGCCGGCGATGGTGGTGTTGGCGCCCTTGAGCTGGTGCCAGATCGCGCTCTGGCCGGCGGCGCAGTTCATCACGGCGTTCGGGAACCGCGCCGGGTCCACGAAGTACGGCTTCTCACCGGTGAACGAGTCCCGGGTGAAGTCCATCTGGCTCTGCACGCTGCCGATGGTCGTGCCGAGCACCAGCGCGGAGTCCTCGCCGGTGGCGACCCGCCGGTTGCGCGGCGCGTCGTCGAGCAGCCGGCCGACCGTGGTGACGGCGAGGCCGGTGGCCCGGTCCATCGACCGGGTGCCCTTCTTGCCGAGCACCGTGCGGATGTCGAAGTCCGGTACCAGGCAGGCGGTGGCGGCGGGGGCCTGCCAGGGCTCGCGGTCCAGCGGCGCCTCGGCCGCCCGGCGTTCCCGCAGCCCCTCGGCGAACGCCGCCCGGCCGATGCCGAACGGCGACACCGCCGACCAGGCCGTGATGACCGTACGGTTCTCAAGTGTCGGGGTCGTACTCATATCCACTCCGTTGCTCTCCGCGGATTCGCCTGCCGGACCGGCAGGGCGGTCAGGCCTCGCCCCGGAGCGCCTTGGCGACGCGCTCGTCGAAGGTGACCAGGTTCCACTCGCGCCGGTTGTCGACGACGGCGTAGCCGTGGGTGACCTTGCCGGTGGCGGTCTGGACGAGCTTGCCGTCGCGCACCACGTAGCAGTCCATCCGCGAGGTGTAGGTGAAGTCCTTGAAGACGTCCTCCACCGTGTAGACGGTGTAGAGCTCCTCCTCCATGAGCGCCTCGTCGACGATCTGGATCCTCGAGTGCGGGCAGGCGGGGATCCAGCGGCGCTCGTCCATGAGGGTCCGCACCGAGATGCCCCGGTCGGCCAGGAACAGGTCGACGACCTCCTCCATCTGCCGCAGGTAGCTGGACATCTGCAGGCGCTCCGAGAAGTGGCAGTACGGGTACGGGATGCGCCACTTCCAGCCGAAGGAGTTGGTGCCGGCGGTGAGCAGGTCGAGCACCGGGTCGGGGCCGGTGGTGCCGCGGCCGGCGGACAGCGAGGTGGTGGCCGCGGTGAGGTCGAGCCCGGAGATGTCCGGCGGTGTCAGGAGGCCGGGCACCGGCGTGCCGAGGCGGTCCGTCACGAAACGGGCGATCGGGGCCGGCGGCTCGCTCGCGGCCTCGATGTAGCTCTCGCGGCGCAGCACGGCCTTGCCCCGGGCGGCGACCAGCTTGGTCGGCGAGCCGTCGCGCTCCCCGGTCAGGGTGACGGTGAACGAGACGGCGGTGTCCTCGTCACCGGCCTTGGGGACGACGTGCGCCTCGACCGTCTCGTCCATGAAGAGGGCGCTGAGGATGCGGGTGTCGAGGTCGACGAGGTCCACGCCGAGGCCGTGTTCGGTGTAGAGCGTGCGGGCGTCCAGGCCGGACTCGGCGAAGTGGAGCAGGACGGCTTCCTCGACGAGGTAGTTGATGTGCTTGAAGCCGATCCAGGTGCAGATGTTGGCGCCCTCGAAGCGGGTGCGCAGCGGCACCGTCGTCTCGCTGGTGAGGAGCGCCTTGACTGCGCTTTCGGTTACGGTGGTCATCGGAGGTGCTCCCCTGGTGGTGTGGGTCCGGGGCCGCCTGTCTGTCACGCGGCCGGCAAGGTGCTGACGAACTGATCGACCACGGCGGCGAGGTCGCCCGCCTGCTCGATCATCAGGAAGTGCCCGCTGCCGGGCAGCAGGTGGAAGCGCCCCTGCGGCAGGTCGGCCGCCAGCAGGCGGCCCTCCTCCGGGAGCGCGATCGAGTCGTGCTCGCCCGCGATCACGAGGCAGGGCACGGGGAACCGCTCGGTGCGCAGCCACGGGGTGGCCAGGTAGGTCTCGAAGAACCGGATCCAGCCGTAGGCGCCGACCCGTTCGCGGACCCGGCCGCCGAGTTCCTCGATCAGGTCGTCCGGGACCCGGCCGCCGGCGTGCACCCGCACGCCCTCGGTCATGGTCCGGACGAAGTTCTGGACGGCGGTCTCCACCGACTGCCAGGTGAAGTCCTCCACCGAGCGCCGGTAGAACGGGGACACCAGGACGAGGGCGCGGATGCCGTACTCGGTGAAGGGGTCGGCGCCGCGCTCCACCTCCCGGTGGAGGAACTCCAGCAGGCTGTTGGCCCCCATCGAGTGGCCGACCACCACGCCGGCGCCGCCGGGCACCGCACGCAGCGCGTCGGCCACGTACGGCACCACGTCGCCGCGCGAACTCCAGTGGGCCACGCAGTCGCCGCGCCAGGGCAGGTCGGCGGCCCAGACCTCGGGGCCGCCGTCCGGCCTGTCGGCGGCGGGGGAGCAGCCGTCCGGCCTGTCGGCGGCGGGGGAGCAGCCGTCCGGCCTGTCGGCGGCGGGGAAGGAGCCGTCCGGCCGGTCGGCGGCGGGGAAGGAGCCGTCCGGCCGGTCGGCGGCGAGGAAGGCGTCCCAGACGCTCGCGCTGTTGGCCAGTCCGTGGAGCAGCAGCATCCGGCCGGGGCCGCCGGCCGCGCGGCGGTGGACGACCACCGGGGGGAGCGGGCCGGGCGGGCTCTTCGGCGCCGCTCCGGCGGTCAGCAGGCTGCCCGGGCCGGACATCACGCAGCCGGCCGGAGCAGGACGAGGCCGGCGCTGGCGTCGTCGGCGTCACCGCCCGCGCTCGCGTACACCGGGCCGGCGCCGCCGCGGGCGAACCAGCCGACGGCCGCCGCGCACTGGAGCACGCCGAGCGCGCCGGAGGCCAGGCCGAAGCGGGCGCCGAGGTCCTGGCGCGGCACGCCGTCCAGCAGCGCCCCGGGCAGGTCGTCCGTCTCCGGCACCTGCCACAGGGCGGGGCGTTCGCCCGCCGCGTCCGAGAGCCTGCCCAGCGAGGCCGCCAGGCCGGCGCCGCGCACGGCGTCGCCCAGCACGGCCAGCGCGGGCGCGCCCCGCTCGGCCGCCGCCGCGGCGTCCTCCAGCACCACGGCCGCCGAGCCGTCCACCGTGCGGGCGCCGCCGAGGAAGGCGCGCACCGCCTCGTTGTCGGGCTCGACGCCCAGGACGAGTGCCCGGGCGACCCGGCCGGCGCGGATCAGTCCGGCGCCCCAGCGGAGGGCGTCGATCCCGGAGGTGGCGCCGTTGCACAGCATCAGGTTGGGGCCGCGCAGTCCGAAGCGGATCGCGACGGAGGAGGCGACGACGTTGCTGGAGGCGTTCGGCAGGTCCATCGGGCTGCCGGCCGCCGCGGTCTCCCGGGTGATGGTGTCCATCGCCCGGGTGATGGTGTCGATGTTGCCGTAGTTGGAGCTGACGACCACCGCGACGCTCAGCGGGGCGACCGCCAGCGCACCGGCGGTGTCCACCAGCGCGGCGTCGCGCAGCGCCGCCCGGGCCGCGCAGTACGCGAGTTGGGTCGCCCGGTCCTTGTAGCGCAGGCCCTTCCTCCCGAGGAGGTCCTTCGGCTCGACCGGGGGCGCGTCGGCCGGCCCCGGCTCGATCAGTTCGCCGGCCGATGCCGCGCGGGGCAGCACCACGCCGGTCCCGGTCACCACGACGTTCATCGAGCCGCCTCCACGATCGCCACGGCGTTCACGCCGCCGAAGCCGAATGCGTTCAACTGGGCCACCGCCAGGGGCGCCCGGGCCGCCTCCCCGGTGACGATCCGGAAGCCGGCCGCCTCGTCCACCGGGTCGTCCAGGCCGACGGTCGGCGGGACCCGGCCCTCGGCCAGCGCGGTCAGCGTCACGACCAGGTTGAGCAGTCCGGACGCGCCCGAGGTGTGGCCGGTCATGGACTTGATGGCCGTCATCAGCGGCTTGTCGGCGTCCTCGCCGAACACGTCGGCGAGGGCGACGGCCTCGGCCTCGTCGTTGAGCAGGGTGCCCGTGCCGTGCACCATGACCAGGTCGATGTCGGCGGGCTTGCGGCCCGCGGCGGCCTGGGCCTCCCGGATGGCCTCCGCGATGCCGCCCGGATCGGGCGCGGTGACGTGGTAGGCGTCGCAGTTGACGGCGACGCTGCGCACCACGCCGTGCACCTTCCGGCCCGCGGCGGGGGTGCGGGTCAGCACGACGGCCGCCGCGCCCTCGCCCATGAGCACCCCGGCCCGGTTGCGGTCGAAGGGCCGCACCCGCTCCGGCGGCACCGGCTGGACCCGCTCCAGCAGGCCGTACATGGTCTCGGTGAGCACGTCCACGCCCGCGACGATCACCGTCTCGGCCGTGCCGCCGTCCAGCAGGTCGGTGGCCAGGGCGAGCGCGTACAGCCCGGCGGAGCAGGCGTTGGAGAAGGTGTGGGTGTCGTCGGCGTTGAAGGCCGCCCGCAGCGCGGTGCCGAAGTGCAGGTCCTGCGGGGGGAAGTCGGTGCCGTCGCGCTGCCACAGCTCGACCGAGCGCAGTTCCCGCAGACCGGTGCCGATCAGGACCGGCACGCCGCTGAGGTCGCGCTCGTCGAGTCCGGCGTCGCGGGCGGCCTGGGCGATCGCGTCGACCAGCAGCGCGGTCGCCCGGCGCGGCACGTCGGCCCCGGGCTCGGGGCGGTCGTCCACCTCGTAGGCGAAGCGGGCGTCGTGGCGGCTGAGGTCGAAGCCCTTCAGCTCGCCCACGCCGGACACTCCGGCGCACAGGTTGGCGAACAGCTCCCCGGGGTCGCGGCCGACGCTGGCGACCGCGCCGGTACCGGTCACGGCCCAGGTCATGCCGGCACCCCGTCGTACTTCCCGAGCAGCACCACCGCGTTGTTGCCGCCGAACGCGAGCCCGTTGTTCTGGACGATCCGCAGCTCGGCCTCGACGGCGGTGTTCGGCACGCAGTCGACGTCGCACTCGGGGTCGGTGGTGGTGTGGTTGATCGTGGGAGGGATGAAGCCGTTGGTGATGGCCAGTGCGCAGCCGATCGCGGACAGCGCGCTCGCGGCCCCCATGGTGTGGCCGATCATCGACTTCATGGAGATGACCTTCGGCGGCTGCGTCCCGAACACCTCGCGGATCGCGCGCGCCTCGGTGACGTCGTTGGCCTTGGTGCCGGTGCCGTGGGCGGAGATGAGGTCGACCTGTTCCGGCTTGACCCCGGCGTTCTCCAGGGCGATCTCCATGCAGCGGCCGACGCTGTCCTGATTGGGCGCCACCTGGTGGTAGGCGTCGCAGTTCAGGCCGTAGCCGAGCACCTCGGCGTAGATGCGCGCCCCGCGGGCGAGCGCGGAGTCGAGGCTCTCCAGCACCAGGATGCCCGCCCCCTCGCCGGTGAGGATGCCCTTGCGGTCCACGTCGAAGGGCCGGCACCGGTCGGGCGCGATGGTGCCCAGGCGGTAGAACCCGGAGAAGGTCTTGCGGCACATGGCGTCCGCGCCGCCGCACAGGGCGTACTCGGCCTCACCGGAGCGGACCGCGTCGAAGCCGTAGCCGATCGCGTAGTTGCCGGCGGCGCAGGCGGTCGGGATCGTCACCGCCTCGACGTCGGCCAGCTCCAGCTCCTGGGCGATGGCGGCGGACAGCCGCCCGGCCGCGACGCGGCGGGCCGACTCGGGCGCCATGTGCTCGGGCCCGAACCGGACCTCGGCCTCGACCATGTGGTCGAGGTCGCGGGACTCCCCGTCGGTGGTGCCGACGGTCACGACGCCGGGCAGCGACCGCCACACCGGCAGGTCGAGCCCGGCGTCCTCGACCGCCATCCGGGCCGCGGCGACGGAGTACTGCGTCGCCCGCCCCAGCTGGTCCACGGGCAGGTGGCGGATCCACTGCTCCGGTTCGAAGCCGACCACCTCGCAACCGTTCGCGTGGTCGAACCCCTCCACGTCGAACACGGTGATCGGCTTGGCCCCGCTGCTTCCACCGCGCAGGCCGTGCAGGAACTCACCGGCTCCCATCCCGATGCTGGAGACCACGCCCAGCCCGGTGATCACCACCCTGCGCGGGCCGTCCTGTCCCGACATCGCCATCCCGACCTCTCCGTCCCGTGTCCCGGTGCTGCCCTGTCCGAACGATGTTTCCGGCTACCAGCCGGCGGCCTCGGAGACGACCTCGTAAACGCCCTTGAGGTTCACCATCCGGGCCAGTTCGGACTGGTCGATGGTGATGTTGAACTGCTTCTCCAGATTCGCGAGGATCTCGATCGAACGCAGCGAGTCGGCGTTGTGGTCCTCCTTGAAGAGACTGGTCTCGCTGACCTCGTCCTCCTCGATCTCGAGAATGTCGCAGACGATCTCCTTGATCTTCTGGAACTGCTCCTCGTACGAAGCCATAATGGATTCCCTTCCTTTTCGGTAGGACTCTCGGAGCCGACTGACGGGGTTTTCTGCCGGGGATCGTTCTATGGCATCGCCTCCGGCACCGGCAACAGCGACGGCAGAATGCTGCCAAGTCGGTCCGCACGGAACTGCAGCAACCTGCCACCCTGCGGGAATCCCGTCACGAACTCCTGCACCATCGGGCCCTGACCCAGTCGTCGAACGCGACGGCGGATCCACACCCACACTCGATTCTTCGATGTGGGGTGTCAGTTGGAGAGGCCGACCGGCCAGCATGGCCACGGATGATCGGCGAATGGACCACCCAGACGACTAGGAGTGGGTTCTCAGTGAGCGCGGACAACCGGACCACGTGTTTCACGGGCCTTACCGTTGACCACATTCAAGTCTATGTAAGCGACCTCGCATCGAAGGCCGGGGCCTTCGCGGGGAATTACGGCCTGCGGCCCGTCGGGCGCGCCCGCGTTCCGGGAACGGCCCACTCCTACACGTTGGCGGCGTCCGACATCCTCTTCGTGCTGACCGAACCCTTGACGGAGGACCACCCGGGCTCCGCCTACCTCGAACTGCACGGCGAGGGTGTGGCCGACATCGCGCTCGGCACCGACGACGCCCGCACCGCCTTCCACGAGGCGGTCCGCCGCGGCGCCGACCCGGTGGCGGCACCGACGGAGCGGGACGGATTCGTCCTCGCCACGATCAAGGCGTTCGGGGACGTGGTGCACACCTTCGTGCAACGTCCGGTCGACGGCGCGCGGCACGCCCTCCCGGGATTCGTCCCGCAGACCGACCTGCCGGTCCCTGCAGAGCTGGGGCTGCGCGAGGTCGACCACTTCGCGGTCTGCGTCGAGGCCGGGCAGCTCGACCAGGTCGTCGACTTCTACTGCAGCGTCCTCGACTTCAGCATGATCTTCGAGGAGCGCATCGTCGTCGGCACCCAGGCCATGAACTCGAAGGTGGTGCAGAGCGCGTCCGGCCAGGTCACGTTCACCGTCATCGAGCCGGACCTGAGCCGCGACCCGGGACAGATCGACTCGTTCCTGAAGAACCACGGCGGCCCCGGCGTCCAGCACATCGCCATGGCCACCGAGGACATCGTCGCCTCCGTCGGTGAACTGGTGCGGCGCGGAGTGGACTTCCTGTCCACCCCCGGGACGTACTACGAGCTCCTGGCGGACCGCCTCGAGGTCTCCCGGCATTCCGTGGACGAGTTGCGCGGACTGAACCTGCTGGTCGACGAGGACCACGAGGGACAGCTGTTCCAGGTCTTCGCCCGGTCCACCCACCCGCGCGGCACCTACTTCTTCGAGGTCATCGAGCGGGCCGGTGCCAAGACCTTCGGCAGCGGCAACATCAAGGCGCTCTACGAGGCGGTCGAACTCCACCACGAACAGACCCGGCAGCGCGAGCAGGACGCTCGGCAGGCCCTGCTGTCCGCCCCGGAAGCACAGCCGTCAGCCGGACGGTGAGCGGCGGAACCCGAAGAGAAAGGAGCTGCTGTGGAGACCATCCGCGTCGAGGGCCTGACCAAGTCCTATGCCGGGACCGCGGCCCTGTCCGCGATCGACTTCGCCGCTCGAGCCGGCACGGTCCTGGGACTGCTGGGCCCGAACGGCTCTGGCAAGACGACCACGGTACGGATCCTCTCGACCCTCCTGCACCCCGATGAGGGGCGGGCCTGGGTGAGCGGCCACGACGTCGCGGCCGATCCGGACCGGGTGCGTGCCGCGATCGGCCTCACCGGCCAGTACGCGGCGGTGGACGACGAACTGTCCGGGCAGCAGAACCTGGAGCTGATCGGACGATTGCTGGGCCTCTCCCGCGCGGGGGCACGCGAGCGTGCGACGGAATTGATCGAGCGGTTCCAACTGGAGGCGGCGGCCCGCCGGATGGCCAAGACCTACTCCGGCGGCATGCGGCGCCGACTCGACGTGGCCGCCAGCCTGGTCGGTCGCCCCAGGGTGCTCTTCCTCGACGAGCCGACCACCGGTCTGGACCCGCGGAGCCGCAGCGAGGTCTGGGCGCTCGTGCGCGAACTCGTCAAGGACGGCGTGACGGTGCTGCTCACCACGCAGTACCTCGAGGAGGCGGACCAACTGGCCAACGACCTGGTGGTGCTGAACCAAGGGCGGGTGGTCGCCACCGGTACGCCGACCGAGCTGAAAGCCCGGGTGGGCGGGCTGACGCTGGAGGTGCGGGTGCTGGACCGGGCCCGGTGCACCGAAGTGGCCGGCTACCTCACGGCGATCAGCGGGTCGGAGGCGACCGTGGACCAGGACACCGGTCTCATCGGAGCCCCGGCAGGCGACGCGAAGTCCCTGCGCCTGCTGGCCCAGCGCCTGGAGGACGCCGACGTCCCGTTCGTCGAACTGGCGCTGCGGCAGGCCACCCTGGACGAGGTGTTCTTCGCCCTGACCGGCCGCGTCGAGCCCACGGCCGCCCCCGAGGCCGTGGCGGCCGGAGCCGTTGAAGGGAGCCACCGATGAGCGTCACCGATCCGAGCGTCCGTCCCGCACCGCTCACGGGCGCGGTCCGCGGCGGACTGTTGAGCCACACCCTGATCCTGGCGGGACGCAACCTGACCAAGCTCCGGTCAGCACCGCAGCTCGTGGTTTTCAGTGCCCTGCAGCCGATCATCATGATGCTGCTCTTCATGGTCCTCTTCGGCGGCGCGGTGTCCGGCAGCCAGTCGGACTACCTCCAGTTCCTGCTGCCGGGCATGCTGGCCCAGAACGCGGCCTTCATGGTCACCAACGTGGGTCAGGGCATCAACAGCGACATCGAGAAGGGCATCTTCGACCGCTTCCGCAGCCTGCCCATCGCCCGGTCCGCCCCGCTGGTCGCGCACATCATCGGCGACCTTCCGCGGCAGGCGGCCGCCACCGTCGTCATCCTGGTCTTCGGGTTCTGCGTCGGGTTCCGGACCCACACCAACCCGTTCTCGATCCTGGTGGCAGTGCTGCTGGTCCTCCTGGTGTCGTTCGCCTTCTCCTGGATCGCCCTGACGATCGGCCTGGTGGCCAAGAAGCCCGAGTCGGTCAGCATGCTCGTGATGATGCTGCTGTTCCCGCTGGCGTTCGGCAGCAACACCCTGGTCGGTACCAGCACCCTGCCCGGCTGGCTCCAGGCCTGGTCCAAGATCAACCCCGTGTCACTGCTGACCGACTCCATCCGGGGCCTGCTGACCGGCCCGACGTCCGGAGTCGGTTCGCACGTGCTGTCGACGGTGCTGGCGTGTGGCGTCGTGTTCGCCGTCTTCGTGCCGTTGGCCATCCGGGCGTACGGACGCCGGATCTAGGGCCTGCCCTCAACGCCGTCACCCGAACCGGACGCGACGTCGCCCAGCCCCCGGCTGGGCACGTCGCCCGGTTTCCGTTCGGGCTCTCTCACCGCCTTGTTCATTGCAGAAGGGGACGTACCGTGCCTAGCGAGACCTCGAAGCGCACCGCGAGCGAAGATGTGGCCGACCGCTCGAGGCGCGAACTTGCACTGACCGCTGCGCAGTCGGGCATCTGGCACGCGCAGCAGCTCGACCCCTTCAGTACGGCCTACCAAGGCGGCGAGTACCTGGAGATCGCCGGCCCGGTCGACGCCCGACGGCTGGAGCAAGCAATCCGGCAGACCCTGGACGAGGCGCAGACGCTCCGCGCACGGGTGGTCCCCGGGCCGGACGGCCCCCACCAGGTCGTCGAACCGGTGACTGACTGGGCGCTGCCGCTGGTGGACCTGCGCCGGGCGCCCGATCCCCGGGCCGCGGCCGAGCAGGAGATGCGGCGGATCCTGGCCACGCCCCTCGACCCGGGCGCCGACCCGCTCTTCGGAAGCGTGCTGTTCGCCGTGGAGGAGGACCGCTACCTGTGGTTCCACCACTACCACCACCTGGTGGCGGACGGCTTCACGGTGTCCGCAGTGGCCCGGCGCGTCGCCGAGCTCTACACCGCGGCGGCGGATCCGGACCGGGAGGTCGCCCCGCCGTTCCTGCCGCTCGCCGAACTGGTCGAGGCGGACGCCGCCTACCGGGCGTCGGAGCAGTTCGAAGCCGACCGGGCGTTCTGGGCCCTCGAGCTCGCGGACGCGCCCACGCCTGCGTCGTTCATCGACAGGCCGCCGACGCTGCCGCGCACCAAGGTGCGGAGCACCATGACGCTGGGCTCGGCGGAGTTGGACGGACTTCGCGGTGCGGCCCGCGAGGCGGCGGTGGCCTGGCCGGTGGCCGTGTTCACCGCGGTGGCGGTCTATCTGCAGCGCGTCGCCGGAACCGACGAGGTGACGCTCGGCATACCGGTGACGACCCGGCTCGGCCGGACCGCCCTGCAGACGCCGGGCATGGTCTCCAACGTGCTGCCGCTGCGGCTGTCGCTGCGCTCCGGCATGACGGTCGACGAGGCGCTGCGCCACGTCTCGGAGCGCCTGCGCGGGATCATGCGGCACCAGCGGTACCGCTACGAGGACCTGCGCCGCGAGCACGGCGGCACCGGCCCGGACAACGTCCTGGTCGGCCCCCAGGTCAACGTCATGGCGTTCGGAACCGAGCTGGCCTTCGACGGGCACCCCGCCACCGTGCACAACCTGTCGATCGGGCCGACCGACGACCTCTCGGTCGTGGTGCACACCCGGGCCGGGGGCACCGAGCTGCGCATCGACGTCGACGGCAATGCCGACCGGTACGGGGCCGACGAGGTCGACACGCACCGGCGCCGCCTGGGCCTGGTCCTCGAGCAGCTCGCCTCGGCCGACCGCGACCTCCCGCTCGGCCGGCTCGCGATCGACACCCCTTCCGGGACGGCGACCGCTCCGGCGGTCAGCGGCACCGCCGCCGGGCCCCTGACTCCGGCTCCGGACGCGACGCTGACCGGTCTGTTCTCCCAGCAGGTCCGGCGGACGCCGGGCGCCCCGGCACTGACGTACGCGGGCACCACGCTGACGTACGGCGAGCTGGACGCCCGGGCCAACCGGCTGGCCCACCACCTCATCCGCCGGGGCGCGGGCCCGGAGCGGTACGTCGCCCTGGCACTGCCGCGGTCGCTGGACCTCGTCGTGGCCGTCCTGGCCGTTCTCAAGACCGGTGCCGCCTACGTGCCGATGGACCCGGAGGCACCCGCCGACCGGCTGGCGTTCATGCTCAGCGACGCGCGTCCCGCCCTGCTGGTGACCGCCGGCGCCGCGGACGGCGCTGCCCACCGGTGGTCCGCCGTGGAGCGGCTGGTCGTGGACGCGCCCGAGGTCCTGGCCGCGCTGGCCCAGGAGCCGTCCACCGAACCGGTGGTCGAGGGGCTGACGCCGGACAACTCCGCCTACGTCATCTACACCTCGGGCTCCACCGGACGCCCCAAGGGCGTCGTGGTCAGCCACCGCAACGTGTCGCGCCTGTTCACCTCCGCCGCCGAGCACTTCGAGTTCGGGCCCGCCGACGTGTGGACGATGTTCCACTCCTTCGCCTTCGACTTCTCGGTCTGGGAGCTCTGGGGCCCTCTCCTGCACGGCGGCCGGCTCGTCGTGGTGCCGTTCGACGTGTCGCGCTCCCCCGAGGACTTCCTCGCGCTGCTGGCCGAGGAACACGTGACCGTGCTGAACCAGACCCCGTCGGCGTTCCACCAGCTCGTCCAGGCCGACCGGGAGCGTCCCGACCGGCCGCTGGACCTGCGGTACGTGGTCTTCGGCGGTGAGGCGCTGGACCTGGGCAGCCTGGCGGCGTGGTACGACCACCGGCCCGACGACGCTCCCGTGCTGGTCAACATGTACGGGATCACCGAGACCACGGTGCACGTCAGCCACCTCGCGCTCGACCGAGCCGGCGCCGCCCGCGCATCCGGCAGCCTCATCGGCGGTCCGCTGGCCGACCTGGACCTGCTCGTCCTGGACCAGGCGCTGCAGCCGGTGCCCGCCGGCGTCGTGGGCGAGCTCTACGTGGTCGGTGACGGTCTGGCCCGCGGGTACCTGGGACTCCCCGGGCTGACGGCGAGCCGGTTCGTCGCCGCGCCCTTCGCCGCGGCCGGCCGACGGATGTACCGCACCGGTGACCTCGCCCGGCGACAGCCGGACGGCTCGCTGGAATACGTCGGCCGGGCCGACGACCAGGTGAAGGTGCGCGGCTTCCGGATCGAGCTGGGCGAGATCGAGGCCGTGCTCGGCAACCTCCCGGGCACGGCGCAGGCCACCGTCCTCGCCCGCACCGACGGGCCGGGCGGAACCACGCTGGTCGCCTACGTGGTGCCGGCGGCCGATGAACCGTTCGACCCGGCGGAACTGCGCCGGCTCGCCGCCTCCGCCCTGCCGGACTACATGGTGCCGAGCGCCTTCGTGTCCGTCCCGACGATGCCGTTGACGGTGAACGGCAAGATCGACCGCGCCGCCCTGCCGGCACCGGACCTGAGCGCCGGGGTGTCCGGCCGAGCCCCGCGTACCGCCCGGGAGTCGCTGCTGTGCGACCTCGTCGCCGAGGTGCTGAACCTACCGCGCGTCGGCGTCGACGACGACTTCTTCGCCCTGGGCGGCGACAGCATCCTGTCGATCCAGCTGGTCGGCACCGCCAGGCGCGCCGGTCTCCGGTTCACCACCCGCGACGTCTTCCACTGCCGCACCGTCGAGGCGCTGGCAGCGGTGGCCGAGCACGGTCCGGCCACGGCCGACGACCGGGGACCCGACACCGGTGAGCTTCCCGCCACCCCCGTGATCCGCTGGCTCCAGGAGCGGGGCGGTCGGATCGACCGGTACCACCAGGCGATGACCTTCACCACCCCTGCCGGGGCCGGCGCCGACGATCTGACCGCGGCCCTCCAGGCGCTCCTCGACGGCCACGATGCCCTGCGCGCCCGGCTGCTGGCGCCCGGTGACGGCGCCTGGCGGCTGGCCGTCGCGCCGCGCGGCACGGTGTCGGCGGCCGCCTGCCTGCGGCACGTGGTCCTCGGCGGCGACCCGGCGAACGACCCGATCGAACGCGAATCCCAGGCCGCGGTCGGCCGACTGGCGCCGCTCGACGGCGTGATGCTGCAGGCCGTGTGGTTCGACGCCGGTCCGGAGCAGCCCGGCCGGATGCTGCTCGTCCTGCACCACCTGGTGGTCGACGGCGTCTCGTGGCGCATCCTGCTGCCCGACCTGGCGGCGGCCTGGCAGGCCGTGCGCGGAGGGGGCGACCCCCGGCCCGCGCCGGTCGGCACCTCGCTGCGCCGCTTCGCCGGCCTGCTCACCGCGCAGGCCGCCGACGGCGCTCGGGAAGCCGAACTGCCGTACTGGCGTGACATCCTGAGCACCGACAACCCGCTGCTGGGCGACCGCCCGCTGGACGCCGCGCTCGACCTGGCGGGGGCGCAGCGCCACCTGACGCTCACCCTGCCCGCCGACCTGTCCACCGCCACGCTCACCACCGTCCCGACCGCCTTCCACACGGGCGTCCGCGAGGTCCTGCTGGCCGGCTTCACCGCAGCCGTCGCGCAGTGGCGGACCGACCTGGGCCGCGGATCGCAGCCGACGGTGCTGCTGGACCTGGAGGGCCACGGCCGGGAGGCCGTCGAGCACGACGTCGACCTGACCCGCACCGTGGGCTGGCTGACCACCCTGTTCCCCGCCCGCTTCGACCTCGCCGCACTGGACTTCGCCGACCTCGCCGCCGGCGGCCCGGCCGCCGGGCTGGTGCTGCGGCGGGTCAAGGAGGAGCTGCGGGCCGTCCCCGACGGCGGGATCGGGTACGGCATCCTGCGCCACCTGGCCGCGCCGAATACCCTGCCTTCCCGTGCGGACGGCCGTGCCCCGCAGATCCTGTTCAACTACCTCGGACGCTTCGGATCCCCCGACCTCTCACAGGCGTGGACCCCACTGCCGGGCCTGGACGGGTTCACCGGCGCCGAGGACCCGTCGATGCCGGTCAGCCACGCGCTGCAGGTCAACGTACTGGCGCAGGAGCGGGCCGAAGGGGCGGAGCTGTCCGCGGTGCTGTCCTGGCCGGGCGGAGTGTTGACCGACGATGCCGTGAGCGCCCTGACGCGGCGGTGGGTCGAGGCGCTGGAGGGCTTGGCCTCGCACGCCGCCCGGCCTGACAGCGGTGGCATCAGCCCCGCGGACGTCCCGCTGGCCGAGGTCACGCAGAGCCGACTCGACGCCCTGGAGGCCGAGGTCGGCCCGCTGGCCGACGTGCTGCCGCTCGCCCCTCTGCAGCAGGGCCTGCTGTTCCACGCCGAGTACGACACGCGGCAGAGCGACGCCTACACCGTGCAGTTCCGCTTCGACCTGGAGGGGCCGGTCGAGCCGGCGCGGGACGACGGCGAGCAGCAGCGGGAGCAGCAGGGCGAACAGCCACGGGGCGTCGGCGGAGTGCCCGACCAGCGCCGAGCCGGTGGAGGCGAGCAGCGG
>NZ_JBEPAK010000068.1:0-29943 GCF_040298565.1 Kitasatospora sp. NPDC001539
GCCGCTGCCACCGGTCCTCCCGGGAGCAGCGGCCGTCGGCCTTCCGGATCAGCCGCGGACGACGGCCTCGAAGGCGTGCAGGTACGGGTTGACCGGGCGGACGGCGACGACGTCCAGGCCCGCCTCGGCCATCAGGCCGACCATGCTCTCCTCGGAGTGCTTGGCGCCGCCGACGTTCAGCATCAGCATCAGGTCCATCGCGGTGGTGAAGCGCATCGACGGACTGTTGTCGACCAGGTTCTCCACCACCACGACGCGGGCGCCGGGGCGGGCCACGGCGACGACGTTGGCGAGGGTGCGGCGGGTGCTGTCGTCGTCCCACTCCAGGATGTTCTTGATGATGTAGAGGTCGGCGCGGACCGGGATCTCGATCCGGCAGTCGCCCGCCACCAGCCGGGCACGGGCCGCGAAGGCGCCGCCCTCCCGGAGTCGGGGATCGGCCCCGGCCACGACCTTGGGCAGGTCGAGCAGGGTGCCGTGCAGGGCCGGGTGCTTCTCCAGCAGGCTGGCCAGCACGTGGCCCTGGCCGCCGCCGATGTCCGCCACCGAGTCGATGCCGGTGAGGTCCAGGTAGTCGGCGAAGTCCTTGGCCGACTGCCGGCTGGAGGTGGTCATCGCCTTGTCGAAGACCTTGGCGGAGTCGCCCGCGTCGCTGTGCAGGTAGTCGAAGAACTCCTTGCCGAACAGCTCGGGGAAGACGTTGCGGCCGGAGCGCACCGCCTCGTCGAGCTTCGGCCAGGCCTCCCAGGTCCACGGCTCGGTGCACCAGAGGGAGATGTAGCGGAGCGAGTTGGGGGCGTCCTCGCGCAGCAGGCGGGACATCTCGGTGTGCTCGAAGCGGTCGTCGGAGGTCTCGGCGAAGATCCCGTAGCAGGTGAGCGCGCGCAGCAGGCGGCGCAGCTGGCGGGGTTCGGTGTCGAGCTTGGCGGCGAGTTCGGTGACGTCCATCGGGGTGTCGCCGAGCACGTCGGCGACACCGAGCCGGGCGGCCGCGCGGACGGCGGCGGCGCAGGCGGCACCGAAGACGAGCTCGCGCAGGCGCATCGCGGCCTGGGCGGAGGTGTGGGCTGGTGCGGTGGTCATGGGCGGTCCCTGGGGGTCGTGTGGGGGGGCTCGGGGTCTGCGGGCGTGGCGTTGCGGGGTGGCCGGAGCCGGGCGGCTGCCGGGCTCAGCAGCGGCCGGAGGGCACGGAGACCGAGCAGGTGTTGCGGGCGAAGGCGTTGTCGGTGCCGGTGTCGTGGTCGGCGAGGTCGGCCGGGCCGTTGCCGCTCAGGCGGTTGTCGGAGACGGTCGCCCGGCTGTTCGGTACGCCGACGGCGCTCTTGTAGAGGACGATGCCGCCGGAGAAGTCCGTGGTGCCGACGTTGTCGTGGACGTCGTTGTCGGTCACCCGGGTGCCCTCGGTGCCGGTGAGCACGATGCCGGCGCCCTGGATGGCGCCCAGGCGCGGGTTGGCGGCGCAGAACTTGTTGTTGGCGACCACCCGGTTGCGCCGGACGTCGAGGTCCCCGGCGCGGGGCGCGTTCTCGTCGCCGACCACGAAGACGCCGGCGCAGTTGCCGCTGACCTCGTTGCCCTCGACGGTCAGCACGCGCAGCCGGCGGACGGTGACGCCGACCCGGTTGCCGGTGAGCACGTTGCCCGCGACGACGGTGCCCCCGGTGTCGGGCGCGCCGCCCTCCCGGTAGGCGTAGTTGGCGAGGAAGACGCCGGACTGGCCGTTGTCGGTCGAGCGGTTGCCGATGATGGTGGCCTTGGTGGACATCTCCTGGCTGATGCCCTGCTGGGCGTTGTCGTGGACGTGGGTGGCGCGGACGGTCAGGCGGGTGGTGCCGCTGGCGTCGATGCCGTTCCTGGCGAAGCCGGTGACGGCGAGGGACTCGACGGTGACGTCGGCCAGCGGGGCCTGCTCGGTGCCGACCACGCAGACGCCGTGCCCGGCGACGGCACAGGCGTTCTCCCGGCCGTCGCCGGGGGTGATCACACTGAGGTCGCCGGCACCGCGCAGGGTCAGACCGGGGGTGGTGATGCGGACGCTGCCGCGGTACGTGCCGGGGAGCAGCTCGACGGTGTCGCCGGGCTTGGCGGCGTCGACGGCCCGCTGAATCGATTCGCCCGGCTGGACGAGGTGCAGCGTGCCGGCGGCGTGCGCCGCGGGGGCGGCGGCCAGGGCGGCGAGGGCGGTGGTCAGGGCGGTGGCGGCAGCGGCGGCCGCAGCGAGGTGGTGGACCCGACGGGTGGGCATGAGCGGTGACCTGTTCTTTCGGCGCGCGGTGGGAAGGAAGGGACGTGGGCGCCCGTCCGACGCTGGGTGTCCGGATGGTGACGGTCGGTGGGTACGGCCGTGTCGACGGTACGGGCGCCCGGGTGGGGCCGCCACCAGGGCTGGGCTGGGGGACTGACGGGGCGTCGGCCGCTGGTGGGACGCCCCGGCGTGGCGTGCGGGGCGCCGGGCCGTACGGGGCCGTGCGCCGGAGCGGTGCCGGCCCGTGACATCCTCGGGGGCATGAGCACCGCGTCCGCACCGTCCGTCGCCACCGTCCGCAACCCGATCGGCGCCCACGTGCCGGTGGCCGGCCGCGGGCTGGCCGGGACGGGGCTGGCGTACGCGCGGAAGGTCGGCGCGGAGACGGTGCAGGTGTTCGTGGCCAACCCGCGCGGCTGGGCCACTCCCCCGGGCAATCCGCGGCACGACGAGGAGTTCCGTGCCGCCTGCGCCGAGGAGGGCGTCCCGGCCTGGGTGCACGCGCCGTACCTGATCAACTTCGGGTCGGACAATCCGACCACCCGGCAGCGCTCGGCGGACTCGCTGCGGCACTCGCTGCGCCGCGGCCACGCGATCGGCGCACTGGGCGTCGTCCTCCACACCGGCTCCGCCGTCGGTGCGGCACCCGACGGCGGCTCCCGCCGGGCCGAGGCGATGGCGCAGGTCCGCGCGGACGTCCGGCCCCTGCTGGACGAGCTGGACGCGCTCGGGGAGGACGCCCCCTGGCTGCTGCTGGAGCCGACCGCCGGGCAGGGCAGTTCGCTCTGCTCCCGGCTGGAGGAACTGGCCGAGTACGTCGCGGCACTGGACGGGCACCCGAAGGTGGGCGTCTGCCTGGACACCTGCCACGCCTTCGCCGCCGGGCACGACCTGGCCGCGCCCGGCGGGGTGACGGCCGCGCTGGACGCGCTGGCCTCGGCCGCCGGTCCGGGCCGGCTGAGGCTGATCCACGCCAACGACTCGGAGGACGTGGTGGGTGCCCGCAAGGACCGGCACGCCAACATCGGTGCGGGGATGATCGGCGCGGAGCCGTTCCGCGAGCTGTTCGAGCACCCGGAGACGGCCGGGGTGCCGCTGCTGGTGGAGACCCCGGACCGCAAGCACGGCGGGGACGGCACCGGGCACGCGATGGACATCGCGGTGCTGAAGGAGCTGCGGGAGCGGGCTGCGGTCCCGGCCTGAGGCTGCGGTCCTGGCCGGAGGCGGCGGTCCCGGCCTGAGGCTGCGGTCCCGAGCTGAGGTGACGGCCGGGGGCCCGAGGCCGCCGTCCGGGCCTGCGGCGGTGCTCCGGGCCCGAGGCGGGGCTCCGGCTCCGCGGCGGTGCGAGGGCGCGGCTGCCCCGCGGTGCCGGGCTCGGGCTGCCGGTCGCCACCACCGGTGGGAGGCTGGAACGAGTCATCGCCTCCGCTTGGGGGGTCTGCCGTGTCCCGGACCAGGAAGCTGGCCGCCCTGCCGTGCGGACGCCGCGGCAAGTGGGTGGTGCTCGCCCTGTGGCTGGTGCTGCTCGTCGCGCTGGGCCCGCTGGCCGGCAAGCTGATGGGCGCCGAGGACAACCAGGCGTCGAGCTGGCTGCCGGGCAGCGCCGAGTCCACCCAGGTCCTGGAGGAACAGCGGGCCTTCCAGCCGGTGGACACCGCCCAGGCCGTCGTGGTCTACCAGCGGGCCGGCGGCATCACCCCCGCGGACCGCGCCGAGGCCGCGCGCGACGCCGTCGACTTCGCCTCCGTACCGCACGTGGCCGGCCCGGTGGTCGGCCCCGCCGTCTCGGCCGACGGCCGGGCGATGCAGACGATCGTGCCGATCGACGTCGGCAGCAACGGCTGGAACGACCTCAAACCCGCCGTCGACACCCTGCGCGCCACCGCCGCCGCGAACGCCCAGGGCATGACCACCCACGTCACCGGCCCGGGCGGGGTCGCCGCCGACCAGGCCAAGGCCTTCGCGGGCATCGACAGCTCACTGCTCGCCGCCACCGTCGGCGTGGTGGTCGTCCTGCTGCTGCTGACCTACCGCAGCCCGGTGCTGTGGACGCTGCCGCTGCTCTCCGCCGCCGGCGCGCTGACCGTCGCCGAGGCCTTCATCTACCTCCTGGCGAAGCACGCCGGGCTGACCGTCAACGCGCAGAGCGCCGGCATCCTGATCGTCCTGGTGCTCGGCGCGGGGACGGACTACGCGCTGCTGCTCACGGCCCGCTACCGGGAGGAACTGCGCCGCCACGAGGACCGGCACGAGGCGATGGCCTTCGCCCTGCACCGGGCCGGGCCCGCCGTCCTCGCCTCCTCGGCCACCGTGGTGGCGTCGATGCTCTGCCTGCTGATCGCCGAGATGAACTCCACCCGGGGCCTCGGCCCGGTCCTGGCGATCGGCGTGGTGGTCGCCCTCGCCGCGATGCTCACCCTGCTTCCGGCGCTGCTGGTGATCGTCGGCCGTTGGGTGTTCTGGCCGGTCCGACCGGCGTACGGCACGCCGGAGCCGACCCGGACCGGCCGCTGGGCGCGCGTCGGGGCCCGGATCGCCCACCGGCCCCGGGCGGTGTGGGTCGGTACGGCGCTGGCGCTCGCCGCCTGCTGCGCCGGCCTGGTCTCACTGAACGCCACCGGGATCAGCACGGCCGGCTCCTTCACCGGCACACCCGACTCGGTGGTCGGCCAGCAGGTCCTGGAGCAGCACTTCCCGGGCGGCACGGGCGCGCCGCTCACCATCGCCTCCACGGCGGGCGGCGCGCCGGCCGTGCACTCCGCCGCCCGGTCCACGGCCGGGGTGGCGGCGGCCTCGCCGCCGGTCGTGCACGACGGGCGGGCGCTGTTCCAGGTCACGCTGACCGACCCGCCGGACAGCCGGGCCGCGAAGGACACCGTGGACCGGGTGCGCGGCGCGGTGCACGCGGTGCCGGCCGCGGACGCCAAGGTGGGCGGCAGCACGGCGGTCGTCCTGGACGCCGGGCGGGCGGCCGCCGCCGACAACCGGGCGATCATCCCGCTGGTGCTCGGCGTGGTGCTGCTGATCCTGGCCGTCCTGCTGCGGGCGATCACCGCGCCGCTGGTGCTGATCGCGACCGTGGTGCTGTCGTACGCGGCGGCGCTCGGGATCAGCGCCTTCTTCTTCGCGCACGTCTTCCACTTCCAGGGCCAGGACCAGGCCTTCCCGCTGTTCGTCTTCGTGTTCCTGGTGGCACTGGGGATCGACTACAACATCTTCCTGATGACCCGGGTGCGCGAGGAGTCCGTCCGGCACGGGACCCGGCTGGGCGCGCTGACCGGGCTGTCGGCCACCGGCGGGGTGATCACCTCGGCCGGACTGATCCTGGCCAGCACCTTCGCCGTCCTCGGGACGCTCCCGCTGGTGGCCTTCGCCGAGATCGGCTTCGCGGTGGCGCTGGGCGTGCTGCTGGACACCCTGGTGGTGCGGTCGGTGCTGGTCACCGCGCTGACCATGGACCTCGACCGGCACATGTGGTGGCCGGGCCGGCTGTCCCGCCCGACCGCCGTCGGCGGTCCGCCGTCGAGCGGACAGCCGTCGAGCGGACAGCCGTGAGCCCGGGGCCGCCGAGCGGCCTCCGGGCTCACCGATCCGGCTGGATCAGCCTGATCAGTCGCAGTCCCCGATGCACTTGTCCTCGCTGTGCTCGTGGAAGTTGAACCAGCTGGCCTTCGGGCCGAACAGGCCGACACCGGCCGAGCCCGACTCCAGGCTCTGGCTGGACTCCTGGTGCGACGCGTGGCCCCACGCCATCGCCGAGGTCGGCGCGGCCGCCATGGCGGCACCCGCCACGGCGGCGATCACGGCGACCTTGCGGATCTTCCCACGAAGCGACATCTGATGTCCTTTTGGTTCGTCTCTGGTCCTCAACCCGCGCCCCCGAAAGGCCAGTTCGGCCGACCGGCGGACGGGCCGCGCCCCACCGGGAGGCGCCGCGCCAAGGTTGGCACACGAACACGGGCACGGGGCGCGCGCCGCAACCGCCCTGGGACATCCGGGTGACACATCTCCCCCGCCCGGCCGAACCCTCCGCGTTCCGCGTCGAACGGGTTCGCGAAGGGCCGCCGGACGAGTGCCCGTCCGACCGCCATGCGGCCGGAAGTCTTGCGGTGATCCGCCGGGCCGAACGAACAAATCCCACCGATTTGGCGCACGGTACGCACCGGTCCGAGCATGAACGGTCGCTCCACCGAGCGCGAGCAGGACCAGGAAAGGCGCACCACCCTCATGCAGACCAGCCCCGCCGCACCCCGGCAGGCGACTCGACCGGACACCCCGGAGACCGCGGACAGCCCGGACACGACCGCGGACAGCCCGGACACGGCAGTCGACGCGGGCTCCCGGAAGGGCGGCCGGTTCGGGCTGACCACCGCCACCGCTCTGGTCATGGGCAACATCATCGGCGGCGGCATCTTCATGATCCCGGCCGCCGTGGCGCCCTACGGGACGGTCAGCCTGCTCGCGTTCGTCGTCCTCACGGTGGGCGCGATCGCTCTGGCCCTGGTCTTCGGGCAGTTGGCCCGACGCAGCCCGCGCACCGGCGGCCCGTACGTCTACGCCCGGGAGGCCTTCGGGGACTTCGCCGGGTTCCTGTCCGCCTGGTCGTACTGGATCACCACCTGGGTCAGCAACGCCGCGCTCGCCGTGGCAGCCGTCGGGTACCTGGACGTGCTGCTGCCGGTCGGCCACTCGACCGCGCTGAGCATCACCGCCGCGCTGGTCCTCCAGTGGCTGCCGGCCCTGGCCAACCTGGCTGGCACCCGCTACGTCGGGGTGGTCCAACTGGTTTCCACGGTCCTGAAGTTCATCCCGTTGGCGCTGGTCGCGGTGGGCGGCCTGTTCTTCTTCGACCCGAAGAACCTCGGGCCGTTCGACGGCAACGGCCAGGGCTGGACGGGCGGCATGACCGCTGCGGCCGCGATCCTGCTGTTCAGCTACCTGGGCGTGGAGTCGGCCGCGATGAGCGCCGGCAAGGTCCGCGACCCGGAGCGCAACGTCGGCCGGGCCAGTGTGCTCGGCACCATCGGCGCGGCCGTGGTCTACCTGCTGGGCACCGTCGCGGTGTTCGGCACCGTCGCCCACGAGCGGCTGGTGCACTCCGCGGCTCCGTTCTCGGACGCGGTGAACGCCATGTTCGGCGGTTCCTGGGGCGGCACGGCGATCGCCGTCGCCGCGCTCGTCTCGATGACCGGCGCGCTCAACGGCTGGACCCTGCTGGCCGCCCAGGCCCCGTACGCGGCCGCCGAGGACGGCCTGTTCCCGGCCGCCTTCGGCAAGGAGCGGCGCGGCGTACCGGCCTTCGGCGTGATCGTCAGCGTCGCCCTGGCCTCGGCGCTGACCGTCCTCAACTTCGCCAGCGGCGCGAAGGGCGCGTTCGACACGCTCGTCCTGGTCACCACCTTCACCGCCACCGTGCCCTACCTCCTCTCCACCGCCGCCCAGTTGTACTGGCTGGTCCGCGGCACCACCGACAAGGTCGCCACCCCGCACCTGGTCCGCGACGCCGTCCTCGGCCTCGGCGCCTTCGCCTTCTCCCTCTGGCTCCTCGCCGGCGCCGGCTACGCGGCCGTCTACCAGGGTGTGCTCTTCCTCTTCGCCGGCGTCCTCGTCCACGTCTGGCTCTCCGGCCGCCGCCGCAACTCCTGACCGCGGGCCGCGCGCACGGCTCGCGCCCGCGCGCACCCGAACGGGCCCGGCCGACGGGCGGGGGCGCGGGGCGACGCCTATGGTGCGGTGCCAGGGGGTCACTCGAGCGAAAGGTGTCCACGGGCATGGCCGGAAAATTCGAGCTGTACACGGACGAGAGCGGGATGCACCGGTTCCGCCTCAAGGCGAGCAACGGGTCGATCGTGGTGACCGGCGACCCCCACGAGAGCAAGGACGACTGCCTGAAGAGCATCGAGTCGATCCGCAAGCTCGCCCCGTACGCGGAGCTCAAGGAGACGGCCGGGTCTGCCTGAGGAAACACCGCGGTGAACAGGCGGGTCGGCGGTACGAATCGCCGACCCGCGTTCGCTTGTACGACAGATCCCTTTGGCCGGGAGCACGCCGGGCGCGGACAGAACACAGGCATGCGCGTCGCCATCGTCACCGAATCCTTCCCGCCCGAGGTCAACGGAGTCGCCCACAGCGTGCTGCGGACGGCCGAGCACCTGCTCCGCCGGGGCCACCAGCCCCTCGTCGTCACCCCCGCGCCGGCGCGGGGCGCCCAGTGCCCACCGCAGACCTTCGGCTCCGGCGCCGCGGCGGAACGGATCCCCGTGGTGCGGATCCCCTCGATGCCGCTGCCGGGGTACCCGCAGGTGCGGATCGCGCTGCCGAGCCGGCAGTTGGCCGCCGCCCTCGCCGGCCACCGACCCGACATCGTGCACCTGGCCAGCCCCTTCCTGCTGGGGGCGCGCGGCATGCACGTCGCGGCGCGCCTCGGGGTGCCCGCCGTCGCCGTGTACCAGACCGACCTCGCCGGGTACGCACACGCCTACCGGGCCGGCCGGGGGCTCGGCGAGGCCGCGGCCTGGCGGCGGATCCGGGCCGTGCACCGCGCGGCCGCCCGCACCCTCGCGCCGTCCACCCCGGCCGCACAGGACCTCACCGCGCACGGGGTGCCCCGGGTGCAGCTCTGGCCGCGCGGGGTGGACTCCGTCCGGTTCCATCCGCGGCACCGGGACGAGGCGCTGCACCGGGCGCTCGCACCGGGCGGTGAGGTGCTGGTCGGGTACGTCGGACGGCTGGCCCCGGAGAAGCGGGTCGACCTGCTGGCCAGGGCCTCCGCACTGCCCGGGGTCCGGGTGGTGGTGATCGGGGACGGCCCCTCGGCCCCCGGGCTGCGGGCCGCGATGCCCGGCGCGGTGTTCCTCGGCCGGCGCACCGGGGAGGAACTGGCGCGGTGCTTCGCGACCCTGGACGTGTTCGTGCACACCGGCCCGCTGGAGACCTTCTGCCAGACCATCCAGGAGGCGATGGCCAGCGGCGTGGCGGTGATCGGCCCGGCGGCCGGCGGCCCGCTCGACCTGGTCTCCCACCACCGCACCGGCCTGCTGGTGCCGCCGCGGGACGGCGCGGCCGTCGCCCGGGCGGTGGCTGAGCTCGCCGACGACCCGGCCCGGCGGGACGCCTACGGGAAGGCCGGGCGGGCCGAGGTGACCGCCCGCACCTGGGAGGCCGTCGGGGACCTGCTGCTGCGGCACTACGCCGAGGTGCTCGCGGAGCACCGGGGAGCGCCGGTGGCCGTTCCGGTCCCCGGGGCGGTGCCGGTGCCCGCGTCGTTGCCGGTCCCGGTGGCGTCGGCGCCCGCGTCGGATTCTGTTCCGCCGGCTTCGGCGGGCTCCCCCGTGCTGCCCGTGCTGCCCGTGTTGCCCGAGGAGCTGTCGGCATGACCGGGGCCTCGGCGCCGCGACGGCTGACCGTCGTCCGGCTCGCCAACTTCGTCACCCCCGTCTCCGGCGGCCTGCGCACCGCGCTGCGCCACCTCGGCGCCGGGTACCTGGCGGCCGGGCACCGGCCCGTACTGATCGTGCCCGGCGAGCGGCGTTCGTCGCAGGAGACCGAACAGGGCCTGGTGGTCACGCTGCCCGGCCCGGTGCTGCCGGCCGCCGGCGGCTACCGGCTGCTCACCGACCGGCGGGCGGTGGAGGCCGAGCTGACCCGGCTCGGCCCCGACCGGCTGGAGGTGTCCGACCGGACCACCCTGCGCTGGACCGGCGGCTGGGCACGGCGGCACGGCGTCCGCTCGGTGATGGTCTCGCACGAGAGCGCCACCGGGGTGCTGCGCACCTGGGGCCTGCCCGGCCCGTTGGCCGCGGCGGCCGCCGACCGGCTCAACGCGGCGACGGTCCGCGCCTACGACTCGGTGCTGTGCACCACCGAATGGGCGGCGGCCGAGTTCCGCCGGATCGGCGCGCCCAACCTGGTCCGGGCCCCGCTCGGTGTCGACCTGGAGGCGATGCGGCCACTGCCGCCGGCCGCACGTGCGGCGGAGCGGGCCCGTTACGCCGGGCCTGACGACGTCCTGCTGGTGCTCTGCTCCCGGCTGTCGGCGGAGAAGCGGCCGGAACGGGCCGTCGAGGCCCTCGCCCGGCTGCGGGCCCGGGGGCTGTCCGCCATCCTGGTGGTGGCCGGCACCGGGCCGCTTCGGGAGCGGCTGGCCGCCCGGGCCGCCCGGCTCCGCGTGCCGGTGCGCTTCCTCGGACACCTGAGCCGACGCGAGGCGCTCGCCCGGCTGCTCGGCTGCGCGGACGTGGTGCTGGCGCCCGGGCCGGTGGAGACCTTCGGGCTGGCCGCGATGGAGGCCCTGGCCTGCGGCACGCCCGTCGCGGTCAGCCGTTCCTCCGCGCTCCCCGGGCTGGTGGGACCGGCCGGGGTGGCCGCCGAGGACACCGGTGCCGGGTTCGCCCGGGCGGTGGGTGACCTGTTGGCGCGGCCGGAGGAGCAGCGGCGGGCCGCAGCCCGGGCGCAGGCCGAGCGGTACGGCTGGCCGGCGGCGGTGGCGGCCTTCCTGGCCGCACACGGAGTACGGAACCGCGCAGCGGAGACGGTGGACGGGGGGCTGGCATGAGCGTGCTGGACGCCGGGCCCGACCGGGCCGCGGAGGGGCGGCCGGCGGCGGGTGAACTACTGCGCTTCGTCGCCCTCGGGGACTCCCTCACGGAGGGCGTCGGGGACCAGGTCGGCGAGGCATGGCGCGGCTGGGCCGCCGTACTGGCGCACTCGCTGGCGCCCGGGGGCCGGGACGTGGAGTTCACCAATCTCGCGTACAGCGGTGCGCTGACCGCCGATCTGGCGGCGCGCCAGCTCCCGGCGGCGCTGGCCCTGCGGCCGCAGCTGGCGGCGGTGCTGGTCGGCGGCAACGACACCCTGCGGACCGGTTTCGACATCCGGCGCACCACCCTGGAGCTGGATGCCACCCTGGGCGAACTCTCTGCGCATGGTGCCGTGTTGCTGACCGCCTGCCTGCCCGACCCGGGGCTCCTGCTCCGGCTCCCGGCCCCGCTCGGCCGCCCGCTGGCCCGCCGGATGCGGGCCGTCAACACGGTGGTGCACGCGCTCACCGCGCGGCACCGGGCCGTGCACCTGCACATCGCCGACCTGCCCTGGAGCAACCAGCGCCGGCTGCTGAGCGTCGACCGCCTCCACCCCAGCGCCGAAGGGCACCATCTGATCGCCCGCCGCTTCCACGACCTCCTTTCCGAAGCCGGCCACCCCCTCGGCCCGCCACCCGCAGACCGGGTGGCCGAACCCCCGCCGAGCCCGGCCGCCGACCTCTGGTGGATGGCCACCAAGGGCACCCGCTGGGTCGCCGCCCGCAGCACCGACCTGCTCCCCGGCCTGCTCGCCCTGGCGGCGGCCGAGGGTGTCGCCCGGCTCCGCGGGCGGACCGGGCGACACGACGAGCAGATGGCCCGGGCGGCGATGCAGGCGCTGGCGTCCCTGGGGTGACGGCCGCTGCCCGGGGCTGACGGGGTGACCGGCGGCAGTGGTCGGACAGGGACGGCCTCGGCGCGACATCGGCTTCGAGCCCTCGGCCGCGCGCCCGGAACTCCGTCCGGCGGCCTCCGCGTTGGTCGACCATGTCCGGATTCGCGGCTCTGGCGGGCGGCGGACCGGCGGCCGGCGGGCGGCGGGGACAGCGCCGACGCGGCCGCTGCCGGGGAGAAGGGTGGAGCCGTGGTCGGGGTGGGGCCTGCCGGGGAAACCATGACTGGAGCCGGGGCCGTGCCCCGGGGTGGAGCCGGGTGCGGGTGGAGGGGTCGCGGGTGGACGCGTCTGATGGGCAGGGCAAGGGGATTCTGGCGGCGGCGGGGGTGCTGTTCCCCGACGGCGCGGGGCGGGTGCTGGTGGTGCGGCTGCCGTACGACCGGCAGCATCCGGTGGCGGTCCCGGGCGGCGGCTGGGAGCCGACCGACCTGTCGCCGCGCGAGACCGCCGTACGGGAGATCGCCGAGGAACTCGGGTTCACGCCCAGGCTCGGACGACTGGCCTGCGTGGACTGGGCGCTGTTCCCGACGAGGCCGCCGATCGTGGCGTACCTGTACTGGGGCGAGCCGTTGACGGCGGAGCAGGTGGCGGCGATCCGGCCGGATGCGGCGGAGGTCGGCGGGTGGGTGTGGCTGACGGCGGAGGAGGCCGGGCATGCGCTTCCGCCGAGGCTGTCACGGCGGGTGACGGCCTGCCTGCGGGCGCCGCGTGCGGCCGGGCCACTGGAGCTGGAGGACAGCCGGCCCGTCGGCCACACGCTGCAGGCGCTGCCCGCCGAAGGGCCGGCGCCCGAGTACACCGGGCTGGCCGCGGCCCCCACGCTCGTGGCGCAGGACGCCGGGGCGACGGACCGGCAACCGGAGCCGCCGATGGACCGGGACACCTACTACGCCACCCGGCCGCGGATCCGGGCGAAGGCCAGGGCGTTGTTCACCGACCGTGAGGGCCGGGTGTTGCTGGTGCGCCTGCGCCCGTACGAGGGTCCGCGCGGGGAGGTGCCGCACTGGACGCTGCCGGGAGGCGGGGTCGAGGCGGACCGGGAGGCTCCGCGAGCGGCGGCGCGCCGGGAGATCCGAGAGGAGCTGGGGTGGGACGTCGAGCCGGGACGGCTGCTCGTGCTGGACTGGCAACCGGGTACGGCGGCCGATCCCGGCGCGGATCCGGCGACCGGCCGGGACACCGCCGTGCTGGTGTACGTCTTCGACGGCGGCACGGTGACGGGAGCGCTGCTCGAGTCGATTGCTCTGCAGGAACAGGAGTTGGTGGAGTGGCGGCTGTGCGATCCGGCCACGGCACGGGCGCTGCTGAGCGGGCCGTCCTGGGGTCGAACGGCCGCCGCGCTGGCCGCCCGGGAGCGGGCGGGCGGCCCCGCCGAGCTGGTGCGCGGGCGAATGGTGGGACCGGCGCCGGCCGATGGGTGACACTGGGGCATGCGGAACGGGATCAGTGGAGTACTGGCCGGACGGCGGGTCGCCGCCGTCAGCGGCGGCGACCGGCTCGACCTGCGGCTCGACGGGCCGGTGACCGTCCGGGTGACGCACGAGTTCCGCTTCGCTGCGCCCTCCTTCGCCGCGCCGAGAGAAGTGGAGCACGTCTTCCCGGCGCTGACGTTCCGTCCGACGCCCAGGTTGCTGGCACTGGTCGGCCGGACCGTCGGCACCGCCCGGATCACCCTGGCCGGCGGGCTGGAGCTCGGGTTCGCGGAGGGCGGTGAACTGTCCGTCCCGCCACACGCGGTGCTCGCGCCCTGGAGCGTGCTGACCGCGGAGGGCGCGGTGTGCGCCGCACTGCCGGGCGGCGAGGTCCGCTGGGCGGAACCCGCCGGGGCCTGAGCCGCCCGGCCGTGCGGCGGGCTCGGGTCCGGGCCCGGACCCCGGCTACCCGACGGGGCCCGGGCCCGAGCCGCCGCCGGGGCTCGGGCTGCCGGTTCTTCCGGCCGTTCCGGCTCCTTCCGGTCCTTCCGGTCCCTCCGGTCAGACCTCGAGCTCGGCCTCGACCTTGGAGAGTTGGTGGCGCGCCATCGCCAGGTTGGCGCGCCCCTTGTCCAGCGCGAGGTAGAGGAACAGGCCCTTGCCGGTGCGACCGGTGAGCGGGCGGATCAGGTGGTACTGACTGGACAGGGTGATCAGAATGTCCTCGATGCCGTCCTGGAGGCCCAGCATGTCCATGGTGCGCATCTTGGCGCGGACCACGTCGGTGTTCCCGGCCGCTGCCACGTTGAGGTCCAGGCCGCCGGGGCCGTCGAGGGTGGCGAGCGCCATGCCGCTGTTGTAGTCGACGAGGGCAGCGCCGATGGCGCCCTCGATCGCGGTCATGGCCTGCTTGAGCGCGCCGGCTGCGTCGGTCATTTCGGTCAACTCCTGTTGGGTCGTGAGGTGTCGGTCGTGAGGTGTGGGTGGTGAAGTCTGGATCGTCGGGTCGGGATCGTCGGGCGGGGTTCGACCGGTGTGGGTCGTCCGGTGTGGTCGTCGTCCGGGTGTGCGCCGGCTGGGGGGCTGCGGACTGCGGGTCGTGGTCGGTCGGTCGGCTCGGGCGGGGCCCCTGGTCAGCCGGCGTCGCGCGGATCCTTCGGCACCAGGCTGTCGTTGAGCAGCCCGGCGATGCGCCCGGCGCAGCGGCGGGCCTCCAGGTGGAGTCGGCCGACGTTGACGTCCGGGTGCGCCAGCAGGGTCAGCACGCAGCTGCCGCCGGCCGCGTAGGTGGCGACGTAGCCGTGCTCGCCGCGCACCAGTGACTCGCGGAACTCACCCTGCCCGGTGGTGTCGGCCAGCCGTTGGGCCAGCGACAGGGAGGCCGCCGTCATCGCGGCCACTCCGGAGGACTCGGTCCCGTGGGTGTCGTGCGCGACCAGCAGGCCGTCGACGCTGGCCACCAGACCGCCCGCGAGGTGCGGGACGCGCCGTTTCACGGCACGGATTTCGGCGAGCAGCTCGGTCTCCAAGGCGATCAGTTGTCTCCTTCCGACACGCTGCTTGAGCGCCCGCCTCATGGCCGGTACGACGGGGTCGCGGGCGGAGAGTTGCTCAAAGTCGGGCCTCCAGAAGGTCTCGGACCCGGGTCAGCAGCGCGATGTCCGGGTCGGGGACGGTCAGTGGGTGGGCCGCTGCCGTGGTCGGCGGGCGGTCGAGGTGGTCGGGGCGGTCGAGCTGGCCGAGCTGGCCGGCGCGGGCCGGGGCGGTTGCCGTGGGTCCCCCGGGTCCCGCGGGTCCGGTGCGTTCCGGGGCGCCGGGTGCCGGGGCACCGCCGGGTCCGGCCGTCACGGTGCCGCGAAGGGTGGCACCGGGGACCCGGCGGTGCAGGCCTCCGGCCGCTGCTGTGCCCCGCTGCGGGGGGACCTCCGGCGCCGCGGCAGCCGGAGCAGCGTGCCGCGGGGCGGCGGAGCGCGGCGCCGGAGGTCCGGGTGCGGTCGGTCGGGCGACGGCGTCGGCTTCGGCAGCCGGGGACCCGGCGCCGGATGCGCCGGATGCGCCGGGTGCGCCCGGAGCCTCGGGTCGTGGCCCCTCTGGTCTCGGGGCCCCGGCCGGCGGCGCTCCGGGTGGTGGACCGTCGAGCAGTCCGGCGGCGGCCAGCCGGCGGACGTCCGCCGTCACGCCGAAGCCGGAGCGGCCGAGCAGCCTGGCCAGGTCCGCCGGGGTTCTTCGGCCGTCGGCGTGGTCCAGCAGTTCGCGCCGGCGCCGGCCCGGCGGGCGGTGCGTGGGACGCCTGGTGTGCTCGACCGGGCGGACGGGCGCGGTGTCGAGTTGCGGCCAGGGCCAGATCCGGTCGAGGAGCCGGACCCGGCGCTCGACCTCGCGGTGCAGCCGCGCCGGGTCGACCGCCGCCACCGGTCCGAGCCAGTGCCGGACGTCCGGCTCGAACCGCCAGGTGCCGCCCGCGCGGTCGGCGAGGATGAAGTAGGCGGCGTCGAAGAGCGCCCCCAGGTGGCCGAGTTCGAGTTCTCCCCTGGTGAGCAGCCCGCGCTCGACCAGCGCCTCGCCGACCCGCCCACGGGGGCCGTGGAGCCGGAGGACCTCCGTCCAGCCCTCCGCGTCGATCCGGCCGCAGCCGGTGAGCAGGTCCGCCAGACCGGGCGCGCGGGGGGACTCGGCGGCGGTCACCTGGCCGTCGACCAGGTACAGCGTGCCGAGTGGGCCGTGCAGAGCACCGGTGGCCCGACGGGCGGCAAGCAGGGCGACCGCTTCACCCGGATCCCTCGGGGCGGCGGGACCGGCCGGCGGGACGGGTCCGGTCGTTGTCCTCGGCACCGTCGACTCCGTCGGCTCTGTTGGCTTGCTCGCCGCCATCGGCGTTGTCGGCTCTACCGGCGTTGTCGGCTCCATCGGCGTTGTCGGCCCTGTCGGACGCGAGGAGGGCAGGGTCGGCGGGGCGGCGGAGGGCGCGGCGGTCACGCGGGCCACCACCGAGGGGCGTCCGTCCGGCGGCCGGGGCCGGCGACAGCCCGGGCGACGGGCCCGGCGGGTGTCACGCTCACCCCAGCACCAGTTCCTCGGCGAGTGCCTGGAGGCGGAAGCGGGCGACGGCGAGGTTGCCCTCCTCGCGGTCCAGCCAGAGGTGCAGCACCAGACGGCTGTCGAAGACGGTGTCGATGAAGCGGATCAGGTGGTAACTGCGCCCTGCCGTGACGATGATGTCCTCCAGCGGGGACTGCCGGTCCTCCGCCACGGTGAAGGTCTGGCTCTCGACGGCCGCGCGCACCAGGTCGGTCGCCTCGGCGGCGGCGGTCTCGTGCTCGCCGGTCGGGCTGTCGCCGAGGCTGCCGAGGGCGAGTCCGCTGCCCCAGTCGACCAGGCTCGCGGCGCGGGCGCCGGCGATCGCCATCGCCCCGGAGAGGCATTCCTCGATACCCGGCACACCGGCTCCTTCGCGGTTTCTGGGGTGGCCGGGCGCTACGCGGCTCCGGCCGGGTCGCCACCAGCAGTGGCAGGTTCGACACGGAAGGCTACTGCCGGTTTCGGTATGACGAACATTCCAATGGCATATTCACATCATTCACGGCGAGTTCTGGACAAGATGCGACACGGCATCAGCCCTGCCAAGACGGCAAAGCCGCTGGCTGCTCGGCCGAGGTGCGACGGCGTCGATGGACCACCTGGTACGGGACCTTGGCCGATACCGGGCTCCCCCGCAGGGTTTCGGGGCGGAAAGTGCGATAGGAGGGCCGCCCGGAGGCGCCGGACCGCCGCCGCTCCACGGGTCAGCGGTCGAATCGCGCCGGGCATGACGAAGGGGCCCGTTCCGCTGGACGGAACGAGCCCCTTCTGGTGGAGCGCCAGGCCCGGGTTGCACGGACTCTTCCTACTGAAAGTAGGACGTGCTCTGGTAGCACCGCTGACGCCTGCTCGAGAGTTCGCCTCTTCGGGAAGATCACTTCCTCTCGACGGGAAGAACAGTAGCAGCTCATCACGCCTGGTCAGAAATCGTCTCCCGGGGCGGAGCGGGGTGGCCGAGGACGGCAGGTTCAGACCTGACCGACGGCTTCGGCCAGCAGCCGGTAGGAGTCGAGCAGCGCGGTGCGGTCGTAGGTGCTCGTCACGACCAGGAACTCGTCCGCTCCGCTGCGGTCCACCAGATCGGCGAGCTCGGCGGCGGCCCGCTCGGGAGTGCCCGCGATGTGCCCCCGCAGCGACTGCTCGAACGCCGCGCGCTCCCGCGCGCTCATCGCCCGCGCCCGGATCTCGGCCGCCGGGGCCAGCGGTGGGAACTCCCCGTGGGTGCGGGAGTACGCGCCGGCCCAGGCCTCCGGCACGAGCAGTTCCCGTGCCCGTTCCTCGCTCTCGGCCACCGCGACCGTGCCCGAGACCACCACGTACGGCTCGGCGGCCTGGGCGGACGGGCGGAACCGGGCGCGGTACCGGTCGATCGCGGCGAGCATCCGGTCCTCCCCGCGCGCGGCCGCGATGACCAGCGGCAGCCCCGCCTCGGCGGCCAGGTCGGCGCCCGCGCCGGTGGCCAGCACGAAGGCCGGGACGTGAAGCCCCTCCGCCGGACGCGCGTGGACGTCGCGGTGCACCTGCTGCGAGCCGTCGAAGTAGCCGAGCAGCTCGGACAGCTGGGCCCCGAAGTCGTCCGCAGCATCCTTCTCCCGGCCGAGCGCCCGCCGGACACCGTCGGTGAAGCCCACCGACCGGCCGAGCCCCATGTCGATCCGCCCGGGGAACAGCGCCGCCAGCACCCCGAACTGCTCCGCCACGACCATCGGCTGGTGGTTGGGCAGCATCACGCCGCCGGTGCCGACCCGGATCCGGGTGGTCGCCGCGGCCACCGCTGCGACGAGCACCGTCGGTGCCGACCCGGCCACCCCGGGCACTCCATGGTGCTCGGAGACCCAGAACCGGTGGTACCCCAGCCGCTCGATCTCCCGGGCGAAGGCCACGGTGTCCCGCAGGGCCTGCGCCGGCTCCTCGCCCCGTCGGGTCCGGGAGCGGTCGAGCACGGAGAGCCTGATCGGGGGCGTAGCGCTGGTCACGCCCATGGACAACACGGGCCCGTCGCCCGGGCATTCCCCCACCCGGTCGCCGCCGCCGCGCGAGCCGCGGTGGCAGCCGGACCACCGCGGGCGGTCACCGGGCGTGCCCTCGGTTCAGGCGCCCGCCTCGGGTATTCGGCCCGGACGCCCGGCGACCGCCCCGCGGCGGCCCCACGGCTTGTACACCGACAGGATGACGTTGAACAGGTAGACCGCGAGAGCCACCGCCGGGACGATCACCGTGTTGTAGCGGACGAACCCCAGGTCCGCCGTCGTGACGGGACCGGTCGGATGCGCGTCCGCCACCCGCACCGCGTCGTGCAGCCGGGCGGTGAGCGCGAACACCGAGGCGGCCATCGCCGCGAGCGTCAGCCAGAACTTGGTGCCGACCCAGTAGTACCGGAACAGCCCCCAGGAGGTGCCGAGGCTCAGCGCCACTCCGCTCAGGAAGGTGAGCAGGCTCAGCGGCAGGACCAGCGTGTCGCCGAGTATGCCCATCGCCCGGTAGGCCGCTCTGAGCCGGTCGGCGTCACCGGTGGTCAGTGCGGTCACCGCCAGGGTGAGCAGGCGCAGCATCAGCGCCAGCCAGCTCACCGAGGCGACGACGTGCAGGACGACCAGCAGCTTGCGCGCCCCCGGCGACAGCCGCCGACGGAGGCGGCGACTGCCGGGGCGGCGGCTTTCGGGTTGGCGGCTTTCGGGTTGGCGACCGCCGGTGCGGCGGTCGGCGGAGCGGCGCCCGGCGTCGGGGGACGGCCGGGGCGCCGCGTCGGCTCCGGTGGGCGGGCTCACGGGTACCTCCTTCGAGTCCGGGTCACGAGGACGCGCCCAGACTCTCCCGCCCGGCCCTGATCCGGCATCTGACGAGGGAGGTAACCTCGCGTACTCCCTGATGAGTACGCGCCCGGCGTGTCGCCGCCAGAGGCCAACTCCACCGGGAGTAGCGGCAGTCCCCCCGTAGGCCGACCGCGCCCCGGTCGCGCCCCGGGCAGCACCCCGGCCGCGCTAGGGGCAGCGCGCCCCGACCGCACGCCGCCGGTCAGCCCGCCACCGGTCGGACCGCCGCCCGGCCCCGTCCGCTCAGTCCGTCACCGTGAACCCCCGTGCCGCGCCCAGTCGGTGGAGCGAGTCCCGGCCGGGGATCCCGTCCGCGGCCCCCGCCGCGTAGCCGCAGCGACGCTGCCAGCCCGCGTACGCGCTGACCGTGAGGCTGCCGAAGGAACCGTCCACCCAGCGCTGTTCGAGCAGTCCCTCGTCCGCCAGCGCCTGTTCGACGATCGCCACCTCCGACCCGTACGTCAGGTGGCCCTGCTCGGCCCCTGGGTCGCTGCGCGCCGCCGCCACGACGTGCGCCAGCGAGACCGTGCGCGGCCCCGGCAGGTAGCCGAGCAGCCGGCGCAGCGAGGTCTCGCCCGGCACGCCGTCCGCCGCCTGTCCGGTGTAGCCCAGGCTCCGCTGGTAGTCCGCGTAGTTCTCGGTGTCCGCGTCCGTCCAGTCCGGCCCGGGCCCGGACCGGTAGTGGGCGCCGAAGCCCCGGGCGACCAGCGCCCGCCCGACCGCGGTCACCTGGTAGCCGTGGGCGCCGTACCCGTACGCCAGGCCGTTGACGGTGGCCTGGTACCGGGCCGGGGTCGGGTCGCCCGGCGCCGGTTGCTGTTGGGACGGCGGCCCGGAGGGGGAGCCGGAGCGGCCGGTGAAGTCCGGCCAGGAACCCGGATCCGTGTGGTCGTTGTACGGCACGTGGGCGTGCGCGTACCAGCCGCCGCGGCTCTCCCACACCTGCTCGTCGCGGTGGGCGGAGAAGTCGGTCGGGCGGCCCATCGGCCACGCGTCGGGCACGCCCCAGGAGGAGATCCAGGCGTGGATCCGGTCCCAGCCCGCGCACGGGGTGTCGACCAGCTGGGCGTAGACCTTGCCCTGGTAGCGGCAGTACGGGAAGAACACCGCCTCGATCTGGATCACCACCTTCCCGGCCCGGTTGGTGCGGGTCGGGCTCTGGCTCGGGCTGAGCAGGCTCTTCGAACGGGAGTCGGCCGGGAACAGCTGCGTCGCACGGCCGCTGAACGGGTCCCAGACCAGGTGCGGGGCGTCGCCGGCGCCGCCGCCGGTGAAGTAGGAGACGAGGGACTCGTAGGTGCACCAGTCCTGCGGCGCCGAGGCGGTCGCGTTGCGGTCCCAGGTGATGTGGGCGATGGCCTTCGGCGGGTACTGCTGGTCGGTCGGCGCGTGGTCGCCGAGGTCGTGGACCTCGGCACCGGGCAGCCACAGCTCGGGCATGTGGACTCCTCCGAACGGCGTAATGACGGCTATCGGAGGTATCGGCACGTACACGTCCGGGATTGACCCCGACGGCGGGATGTGCGGTGCCGAACCACTGGGAGCCGCCCTGGCGTTCGGAATATTGACAGCTATTCGCCACCACGTGCGACCACCTCGTCCGGACGGCCGACCACCCCCTGCGCCGCCGCCGCAGCCGGCGCGTCCGCCCCGGCCCTCGCACCCGCCCCAGGCGTCCACGACCCTCGCGACCGCCACGGCCGCCCCCGGGAGAAGCCGCCCGGGCCGGCCGAGCACGTCAGGCCGGTTGCAGTTGCGTCTCCGTTCAGCACGCCGGGGTGCGGACCGCTCCGCGGGACGGGATCGTGGGGTCAACGACTCGTGCGGCGGGGGGAGTTGCCATGCGTGACGAACGGGAGCCGGTCACGGGCGCGGTGAGGGCACTGGTGCGGCTGGCCCGGGGAACGGCCGCGGGACCGGGGCAGGCGGTCGCCGAGGTGGTGCGGGCCAGACTGCGGCTGATGCCGCAGGGGCGCCGGGCCCTGGCGGCGGTCGAGGCGAGCCCGGGTGACCCGGCGGCGCGGGACGCCCTGACCGCCGCCGTCGAGGGACTGCTGGTCGCCGACCCTGCGTTCGCGCAGTACCTGGCCACCACCGACCTGGGAGGACCCGCCGATCCGAGAACCGTCCAGCTGCGGTCGGGGGCGAAGGGGGACGCCGCCACCGTCCAGCTCCGTTCCGGCCCCGCGAGCACCGGCGACCCGACCACCGCCGGCGACCCGACCACCGTCCAGCTCCGGGTCGATCCGGCCGCCGCCGGTGCCCCGGCCCTCGCCGCCCGCCGCGGCAACACCGCGATCGTCGTCGCCCTCGTGCTGGTCCTGATCACGGCGCTGGTCGCGCTGGGGATCAACCTCGGGTCGCGCCCGCTGCTCCACCCCAACGGGCCTGACTTCGCCCACGCCGCGGGAACGATCCGCGACCCCGCCCGGGTACGGGGCGTGCTGCCGGACGCGGCGGCGTTGCCGGTCGGCTGGCAGGTGCAGAGCGGTCCGCTGTCCGGGGCGGGTTCCGGGGACGGCGTGCCCTGCCTGCTCCCGGACGCCTGCGACCAGCAACTCGCCTACGCCACCGTGACGTTCCGTGCCGCGCCCGTTCAGTCCGCGCAGTCCGCACAGTCCGTGCAATTCACCGTGGTCACCTTCGCCTCCTCCGAGGCGGCGGGCCGGGCCTTCGGCACCCGGCTCGGCACCGACGGCGCTGACGCCGCGACCGTGCTCACCGTCCCGGTGATCGGCGATCAGAGCGCTGCCCGCGTCCACGGCACATCGGGGACGGAGGCGCTCGTCCGGGTCGGCCCGGCGCTGCTGCACGTGCGCGACGACGGCCCGGGAGCGGCCGCCGCGACGCCCGCCCTGGTGCTGCTCGCCCGCCTGCTCGCCGAGCGCACCCAGCAGGCCCAGGACGGCCGCACCCCGGACGCCGCCCTCCACGGCGACATCGCCTGAGAGTCGGCAGCGGCCCGACGCCCGGCAGGCCCATCGCCCAGCAACCCGACGCCCAGCAACGCGACGCCCAGCAACCCGACGCCCCCGCAGGCCAAGCGGCCCGCAGGGGCGTCGCGTTCCGTGCGCCGCCCGCCGCCCGCCGCCCGGACGTCCCGAAACCCCTCGGGCCGCGGCTCCGTCGGACCGTCACCCGCACCACCCCGCTGCCATCCCGCCACTGCAGCCCCCGGCGCCGTTACCCGCCGTCGCGCGGACGCCGCCCGGCCCCGTCACCCGGCCGTCGCCCGGCCTCGTCGCCCCGCCACCCCGTCGCCCCGTCGCCCCGTCGCCCCGTCGCCCGAATGCGTGTATCGCTCCCTTGACTGGCGTCACGAGGGCGCCATACTGGCTCTACTCCCGCCGCACGATGAGGTGCCCGCCCATGGAGCTCTCCCCCTCAGCACATGTGGACACGTTCTGCCGCGACCATCTCCCGCCCTTCGACCAGTGGCCCGAACTCGTCTTCAACCTCCCCGAGTTGGCGTATCCCGACCGCCTGAACTGCGCAGCCGCCCTGCTCGACGAAACGATCGCCCGGTACGGCCCCGACCGCCGCTGCCTGCTCACCCCCATCGACCAGTGGAGCTACGGCGAGGTGCGCGACCGCGCCGACCGCGTCGCCCGGCTGCTGACCGACGAGCTCGGCCTCGTCCCCGGCAACCGCGTCCTGCTGCGCGGCCCCAACACCCCCTGGCTCGCCGCCTGTTGGCTCGGCGTACTGAAAGCCGGCGGGGTGGTCGTGACCACCATGCCGCTGCTGCGCGCCGCCGAGCTCACCGAGCTGGTCCGGATCGCCCGGCCCTCCGCCGCCCTGTGCGACCACCGCTTCCTCACCGAGCTCCACCGGGCGGACGCCCCCGCCCTGCCGGTGCTCCCCTTCGGCGGCACCGGCCCCGAGGACCTCACCGCCCGCTGCGCCGCCCAGCCCCCCGGCTTCACCGCCGTACCGACCGCCGCCGACGATGTCGCGCTGATCGCCTTCACCTCGGGGACCACCGGCCGCCCGAAGGCCACCCTGCACTTCCACCGCGACGTGCTGGCCAACGCCGACACCTTCTCCCGCCACCTGCTCCGCCCCACCCCCGAGGACCTGTTCGCCGGGACCCCGCCCCTCGGCTTCACCTTCGGCCTCGGTGGCCTGCTGGTCTTCCCGCTCCGCGCCGGCGCCGCCAGCCTGCTGCTGGAACAGGCCACGCCCGAGCAGCTCGCCGAACAGGTGGCCCGCCACGGGGTGAGCGTGCTGTTCACGGCGCCGACCGCCTACCGGGCGATCCTGGCCGCCGGGTCGGCCGGCCTGCTGGCCGGCGTCCGCCGCTGCGTCTCGGCCGGCGAGCCGCTGCCCGCCACGGTGTGGGAGGCCTTCCACGCGGCCACCGGCCACCGGCTGATCGACGGCATCGGCGCCACCGAACTGCTGCACGTGTTCATCTCGGCCGCCGACCAGGACATCCGCCCCGGCTCCACCGGCCGTCCGGTCCCCGGCTACTGGGCGGCGATACTCGACGAGCAGGGCGAGCCGGTGCCGGACGGCCGGCCCGGACTGCTCGCGGTCAAGGGCCCGACCGGCTGCCGCTACCTGGACGACGAGCGTCAGCGCGGCTACGTCCGCAACGGCTGGAACCTCACCGGCGACACCTACGTCCGCGACGAGGACGGCTACTTCTGGTACCAGGCGCGCAACGACGACATGATCGTCTCGGCCGGCTACAACATCGCCGGGCCCGAGGTCGAGCAGGCGCTCGCCGGGCACACCTCGGTGGCCGACAGCGCCGTGGTCGCCGCTCCGGACGAGCGGCGCGGCACGGTGGTCAAGGCGTACGTGGTGCTGCGCGAGGGCGTGTCCGCCGGGCCGGAGACGGTCAAGGAGCTCCAGGAACACGTCAAGCGCACCATCGCGCCGTACAAGTACCCGCGCGCCGTCGAGTTCGTCACCGAACTGCCGCGCACCGCCACCGGCAAGCTGCTGCGCGCCGAACTCCGCAGGAGGGCCGCCCTGACCCCCGCCAGCGTCACCATAGAGCGCCGCGTCGAGTGGTCCGACACCGACGCCGCCGGGCACTACCACTTCTCCGCCGTCCAGCGCTGGGCCGAGGCGGCCGAGGCGGCCCTGTTGCGCCGCCTCGGGCTGGCCGACCTGTTCGGGCGGATCCCCCGGGTGCACTTCGAGGCGGACTACCGCGAGCGGCTCTGGTTCGGGGACGTCGTCCGCACCGACCTGCGGGTGGTCCGGGTCGGCGACTCCTCGCTGCACTACGCCTTCGAGGTGCACGGCCCGCACGGGCTGGCCGCCAGCGGCCGGATGTCGGTGGTGCACGCCGCCCCGCACACCAAGGGCGCCGAGCCCTGGCCCGCACCGGTGCGCCGGGCCCTGAGCGAGGCCGGACCGCAGCAGGCGGAGGTGTCGGCATGACGGCCGCGGTCCGCCGGATCGCGGTGATCGGAGCGGGCCCGGGCGGGCTCTACTTCGCCGCGCTGGCCAAGCAGTTGGCCCCGCACCGGGAGATCACCGTGTTCGAACGGGACGCCCGGGAGGACGAGTTCGGCTTCGGCGTGGTCTTCTCCGACGAGACGCTGGAGGGAATCGCCCAGGCCGATCCGCAGGTCTTCGCCGCGATCAGCGCCGAGTTCGCCCGCTGGAGCGACATCGACGTCCGCTACGCCGGCCAGGTCCGCACCAGCGGCGGCCACGGTTTCGCCGCCCTGGACCGCAACCGGCTGCGCGCCATCCTGCAACGGCGTTGCGCGGAGCTGGCGGTGGACGTGCGCTACCGCACGCCGGCCCCACCGGTCGAGCGACTCGCCGACGAGTACGACCTGGTGGTGGCCGCCGACGGCATCCGTTCGACCACCCGGGCGGCCTACCCGGAGGCCTTCCGCACCGAGCTCGACGAGCGGGACTGCCGCTACATCTGGCTCGCCACCGACCGGGTCTTCGAGGCGTTCACGTTCATCGTCGAGGAGTTCGACTTCGGTGTCCTCCAGGTGCACGCCTATCCGTACAGCGCGACCCGCTCCACCTTCATCGTCGAGGCCGCCGGGGAGGCCTGGCGCCGTGCGGGCTTCGAGGCCCTCGCCCAGCGGGGGTCGGCGCGCGGCGAGAGCGACACGGAGAGCGTCCGGCGCTGCGCGGAGCTGCTCGCCGGGCACCTGGACGGCCACCGGCTGATCCCCAACGCCTCGCGCTGGATCCGCTTCACCACCGTCCGCAACGCCAGGTGGCGCCACCGCAACGTGGTGCTGCTCGGCGACGCCGCCCACTCCGCGCACTTCTCGATCGGCTCGGGCACCAAACTCGCCCTGGAGGACGCCCTCGCCCTGGCCGCCGCCCTGAACGAACAGCCCACCCTGGACGCCGCACTGACCGCCTACGAGGCCGAGCGGCGGCCGGTGGTGGAGTCCACCCAGCGGGCGGCGCAGGCGAGCCTGGAGTGGTTCGAGACGATCGGCCGCCGCACCGGTCAGGCCATCGACCAGTTCGCCTTCAACCTGCTCACCCGCAGCCGCCGCGTCACCTACGGCAACCTGCGCGCCCGCGACCGCGCCTTCACGGACGCGGTGGACGCCGCCGTCGGCGGTTCGCCCGGGGTGCCGCCGATGTTCCGGCCGCTGAAGCTGTCCGCCCTGGAACTGCGCAACCGGGTCGTGGTGCCCCCGCTCGCCACCTTCACCTCCCCCGACGCGCTGCCCAGCGCCTTCGACCGGGCGCAGCTCACCGCGCACGCGCTCGGCGGTGCCGGGCTGGTGATCGCCGGGATGACGGCCGTCAGCGCCGAGGGCCGGACCACCGATCGCTGCCCCGGGCTGTGGAGCGACCACCAGGAGACGGCCTGGGCCGAACTCCGTTCCGCCGTACGGGCGGTGAGCGACGCCCCGGTCGGCATCCAGCTCACCCACGCCGGCCGCCGCGCCGCCACGACCGTCCCCGGGCCGGACGGCATCGGCCGTCCGCTCGCCGAGGGCTGGCCGCTGCTCGCCGCCTCGCCGCTGCCCTGGGACGCCCACAGCCGGACCCCGCACGAGGCCGGTGAGATCCACCTGGCCGCCGTCACCGCCGACTTCGCCGCCTCCGCCGAGCGCGCCGCGCGGGCCGGCTTCGACGTCCTCGAGCTGCAGTTCGGCCACGGACACCTGCTGTCCTCCTTCCTCTCCCCGCTCACCAACCACCGCACCGACCGCTACGGCGGCCCGCTCGCCCACCGGCTGCGGCTGCCGCTGGAGGTGCTGGCCGCCGTCCGCGCCGTCTGGCCCGCCGGCCGGCCCCTGCTGGTGCGGATCTCGGCCGCCGACTGGGCCCCCGGCGGCACCACCGAAGCCGACGTGGTGGCGATCTGCCGCGCGCTGGCCGACGCCGGGGCGGACGCCCTGGACGTCTCCACCGGCGAGGTCGTGTCGCACCAGCGGCCGCCGTACGGGCGCGGCTACCAGACGCCGTTCGCCGAGCTGGTCCGCGCCGCCACCGGCCTGCCCACCCTCGCGGTCGGCGCGATCTCCCACCACGACGACGCCAACTCCGTCCTGCTGGCCGGTCGCGCCGACCTGGTCGCGATCGGCCGCGCCCACCTCCACGACCCGTTCTGGACCCTGCACGCGGCCGCCGACCAGGGGTACAGCGGCCCGGGCGCCCGCTGGCCGGAGCCCTGGCTGGCGGGCAGCCGCAAACCCCCGGGCCCGGGCGCCGACCGGGTCGCCCCCCGGCTCCACCTGTTTCCCGAGCCCGCCCCGCCCGTCCACCGCCGCTGGCTGCCCCGGACCGAGGAGTGACCGTGCCGGACCTGCCCCGCTTCACCGCCGCCGCCGTGCAGGCCGCGCCCGTCTACCTGGACCCGGCCGCCACCGTGGACAAGGCCGTCGCGCTGATCCACGAGGCCGCCGGCCACGGCGCCGCCCTGGTGGTCTTCCCCGAGGTCTTCGTGCCCGGCTACCCCTACTGGAACTGGACGATGACCCCGGTGCAGGGCTCGCCCTGGTACGAGCGGCTGTACCGCGCCGCCGTGGACGTCCCCGGCCCGTACGTGGACACTCTGCGCGCCGCCGCCCGGCAGGCCGGGGTGGTCCTGGTGATCGGCGTCAACGAGCGCGGCCGGCACAGCCTCGGGGTGCTGTACAACACCCTGCTGATCATCGGCTCGGACGGCGAACTGCTCGGCGTCCACCGCAAGTTGGTGCCGACCTGGGCGGAGAAGCTGACCTGGACGCAGGGCGACGGCAGCTCGCTGCGGGTCCACCGCACGGCCGTCGGCCCGCTCGGCGCGCTGGCCTGCGGCGAGAACACCAACACCCTGGCCCGCTTCACCCTGCTGGCCCAGGGCGAACTGGTCCACGCCGCCAGCTACATCGCCCTGCCGGTGGCCCCCGAGGACTACGACATGGCCGAGGCGATCGCGCTGCGCGCCGCCGCCCACTGCTTCGAGGGCAAGCTGTTCACCGTGGTGTCCTGCTCCACCATCTCGCCCGAGATGGTGGACCTGATCGCCGGCGAGGACCAGCAGGTCCGCAAGCAGCTCGCCCGCCCGCGCAGCGCGCTGTCCGGCGTCTTCGGCCCGGACGGCCGGGCGGTCACCGAGCCCCTGGTGGACGAGGAGGGCATCGTCTACGCCGAGATCGACCTCGGCCGCTGCATCCAGCCCAAGCAGATGCACGACATCATCGGCCACTACAACCGCTTCGACGTCTTCCGGCTGCACGTGGACAACCGCCCGCTGCGGCCCCTGGTGCTCCCCGAGGAGGAGGCATGACCAGCGAGAACAGCCCCCGCGACGGCGTCCGCGGATCCGGAAGCCCCGGCGACGACGGCTACGACGGCTACGACGGCTACGACGACGACCGGATCGGCCGCGCGCGGGTCACCGACAGCCCCGAACTCCTCGCCTACTACGAGGAGTTGGCCAAACACGAGTCGGGCGCCCTGTGGACGGTCGCCAACGAGATCGAGCCCTGGTACCCCCAGCCCCGGTCCGTGCCGGTGCTCTGGCGCTACGCCGACCTGCGCCCGCTGGTCCGCAAGGCGCTCCCGCTGGTGAAGGCCGACGACGCCGGTCGCCGGGTGGTGATGCTGGTCAACCCGGGCCGTCGCGAACTCAGCGCCGCCGTCGGACTGCTGTACACCGGCCTGCAGATCATGGGCCCCGGGGAGGCGATGACCGCGCACCGCCACCAGGCCTCCGCGCTGCGCTTCGTCCACGAGGGCAGCGGCGCCTGGACCATCGTGGACGGGCAGCGGCTCAAGGTCGGCCCGCGCGACTTCGCGATCACCCCCAACAACACGTGGCACGAGCACGGCAACGAGGCCGACGACAACCCGGTCATCTGGCAGGACGGCCTGGACATCCCGCTGGTCAACACGCTCGACGCGAACTTCTACGAAGTCCACCCCGAACTCCACCAGCGCCCCGGCCCGGTGGTGAACTCCTCACTGCTCAGCTACGGCGGCAACCTGCTCCCGTACGGCGTCGAGAAGTGGACCCGGCCGTACTCGCCGCTGCTCGGCTGGCCCTGGGAGCCGAGCTACCACGCGCTGTGCCAACTCGCCCGCGCCGCCGAGGGCTCCCCCTACGACGGCGTGGTGATGGAGTACACCAACCCGGTCACCGGCGGCTCGGTCATGCCCACCATGGCGGCCCACCTGCAACTGCTGCGCCCCGGCCAGGCCACCCGCGCGCACCGGCACACCGGCTCGGTGGTCTACACGGCGGCCAAGGGCCGCGGCGTCTCCGTGATCGCCGGACAGCGATTCGCCTGGCAGCAGGGCGACATCTTCGTCGTCCCGTCCTGGGCCTGGCACGAACACGCGAATCTGGACCAGAGCGAGGACGCCTGCCTGTTCTCCTTCAACGACTTCCCGGTGATGCACTCGCTCGGCCTCCACCGCGAGGAGGCCTACCCGGACCACGACGGACACCAGCCCATCACCACCCCGTGACAGGAGAGCCGGAGCCATGCACCTGCTGACCTACTGCGCCGACGGCGACGACACCCCGCGCCTCGGCGCCCGGATCGGCACCGACCGGGTCGCCGACCTGACCGCCCTGGCCACCGCCGCCGGGGTCCGGCTCCCGGCCGACCTGCTCGCGCTGGTCCGGGCCGGGGAACCCGCCCTGGCCGCCGTCCGCGAACTGCTCGCCGGACCGCCGGACACCCGGCCGCTCGCCGAGGTCTCGCTGCGCGCACCGCTGCGCCCCGGGAAGATCGTCGGCGTCGGCCTCAACTACGTGGAGCACGTGGCCGAGTCGCACCGCAGCCTGGACACCGAACGCGAACTCCCGGACCGCCCGGTCCTGTTCGGCAAACCGGCCACCGCCGTGACCGGGCCCGGACAGCCGATCCTGCACAACGCGGACCTCACCAAGCAGCTCGACTGGGAGTGCGAACTCGCCGTGGTGATCGGCGCACCCGCCTTCCGGGTGGACGAACGGGACGCCCTGCGGCACGTGTTCGGCTACAGCATCGTCAACGATGTCAGCGCCCGCGACCAGCGCCGCTCCGGGCAGTGGTTCTTCTCCAAGGGCCAGGACAGCTACGCGCCCTTCGGCCCGGTCGTGGTCACCGCCGACGAGATCCCCGACCCCCAGCGGCTCGACCTCTCGCTGCGGGTCAACGGCGAGCTGCGCCAGGACTCCAACACCCGCTACATGCTGTTCGGCGTCGCCCGGCTGATCGCCGACATCTCCTCCGGGATGACCCTGGAGCCGGGGGACGTGATCGCCACCGGCTCCCCGTCGGGGGTCGGCGCCGGGATGGTCCCGCCGCAGTTCCTGCAGCCCGGGGACGTGGTCGAGGCCACCATCGAGCGGATCGGCACCCTCAGCAACCCCGTGGTCGACGCCCGCTGACCCGGCTCCCGGCGGGGGGGGGGGCGCCCGCCCCCCCCCCCCCCCCCCCCCCCCCGCCCCCCCCCCCCCCCCCCCCCCCGCGCCCCCCCCCCCCCCCCCCACACA
>NZ_JBEPAK010000069.1:0-28559 GCF_040298565.1 Kitasatospora sp. NPDC001539
GTCGGCGAGCCGGTCCGGGCCGCCCGCCGTGCTGTCGGAACTGTCCACCGTCGTCACTCACGCCCCCCGCGGAGTGGCCCGGGGCGTCTGCGGTGCCAGCCCACGGGCGGTCACAGGTGGAACGGGGCCCTGCCCGCTCGTCCGGCGCCCGGTCAGTTCGCGGCGATGTTCCCGCCGAGGTCCTGCGCACCTGCCCACGGCTGGCCCTGGTTCCACCAAGCGTGCCAGATGTTGCCGCTGCCGGCGCCGCTGCCCTTCCAGAAGACGTCGATCGTGCCGTTGGGTTCCGACGAGGCGAAGGGTGCGCTGCCCAGCGGGCCCATGCCGAGGCTGCTGGGGCTCTGCCAGCCCGAGCCGCTGCCGCTGCCGGGGAAGAAGGGGACGTGCCACAGGTTGTTGTCGGTCCCCTGCCAGAAGACATCGACCACGCCGGCGGCGGAGTTGACCGGTGCCGGGTCGGACTGGAGGTTGGCGCCGCCGAGGTCCTGCGGGCCTGCCCACGGCTGTCCCGGGTTCCACCAGGCGTGCCAGAGGTCGGGGTTGGTGCCGGTGCCCTTCCAGAAGACGTCCACCGTGCCGGTGATCTGGCCGACCGCCTTGGGCGTGCCGCCCAGCGGGCCCATGCCGAGGCTGCTGGGGCTCTGCCAGCCCGAGCCGCTGCCGCTACCGGGGAAGAAGGGGACGTGCCACAGGTTGTTGTCGCCGCCCTTCCAGAACACGTCGACCACGCCGGGGGCGGAGGTCACGGGGGCGGGGTCGCCGGTGACGGCGCCTGCGGCGGAGATGGTGGGGGTCAGGTCCTGCGGGCCGTTCCAGTTGCCGCCGGCGTTGTACCAGGCGTGCCAAAGGTGTGGGGCGCTCCCGCCGCCGTTCCAGAAGACGTCGATGGTGCCGTTGGAGGAGTCGACCGCCTTCGGTGCGCCGCCGAGCGGGCCCATACCGAGGTTCCCCGGAGGCTGCCAGCCCGGGGTGGGGCCGCCGGGGAAGTAGGTGGCGTGCCAGAGGTTGCCGTCGGTGCCCTCCCAGAAGGAGTCGACCACGCCGGCGCTGGTGGTCACCGTGGACGGCTGTGAGGCCATCGAGGCGCCGACCGGTGCCGAGGCCGCCCAGCTGCCACCCGCCCTGGTGTAGAACGTGTGGCCCAGCGTGCCGTCACCCGCCTTGTACAGGAGGTCGACCGTGCCGTTGGACTGCGCGGCGGCCTGCGAGGCAGTGTGGGAGCGGTTGTTGTCCACGGTGAGGGTGACCGGGGGCGAGTCGGGTGAGGCGCCGCCGGTGGAGTTCAGCGCGCTCGCGGTGACGGTGTGCGGCCCGTCCGTCAGGGTCGTGGTGTCGATGGTGAGCGGGAACGCCCCGCCCGCGGTGGAGGCGCCCACCTGGTTGCCGTCGACCTTGTAGCTGACGGAGGCGGTATTCCCGTTGAGTCCGGAGGCGGAGACCTGGACCGAGCCGTACACCTGCCCGCCCGGTGCGTTGGCGCCCGGGGTGGACGGGGCGTTGTTGACCGTGAAGCTGATGGGGGTGCCCGGGTAGCTGCGACTCTGGCCGTCGATCTCGTTGGCGCCGACCTGGACGGTGTAGTTGCCGTTCGGCAGGCCGGTGGTGTCCCAGGACTGCGCGTAGTTGTTGGCGCCGGTGCCGCCGTTGATGGTGAAGGCGCCGGTCGGGCCGGTGAAGTTGTAGTACAGGGAGTTGATGATGCCCTGGGCGGTGGGCGGCGCGGTGAGATTGACCACCCCGGACACGGCCCGACCTGCCGTCAGCGGCGTGCCGTTGGCGTCGACGGTCACGTTGAATCCGGCCGGAACCGTCGGGGTGGGCGCGCCGGCCGGGCTGACGTATCCGAGGAAACTGTAGGAGGAGCCCTCGAGTTGGGCCTCGATGGACGCTGCCGTCCCGATGACCTCGGTGACCCGGCCGCCCTGGTTGCCGCCGATCTCGGTGATGGTGCCGTTGGAGCTGACGCTCTCCACGAGGCCGACGTGCGCTCCGCCGCTGGCCTTGGTCGGAAATCCCGCACCGCCGAAGATCATGGCATCCCCAGGCCGCGGGGTGTAGCCCGACGGGTCGTGCCAGGTGCCCTTGGCGTCGCCGTAGTTGACGAAGGTGGTGACCGTCGCGCCGAGCGCGGAGACGTCCACACCGCCCTGCTGCCATGCCCATCTCGAGAACTCGGCGCACCACTCCACGCTGCAGTCCACGACACCGCAGCCATTCGACCCGAGCTGGCTGTGGGCCGCAGAGATGATCTTGCTCGTGTCCGTCGCCGCCGACGCCTGCTGGACGGTGACCGCGCTCAGGGTGAAACCGGACAGTGCGACGCAGGCGGCCGCGGCGATGGAGCGTATGCGTAGGTTCGAAGGCATTGCTGTTCTCTCCTTGGACGGAGGCGCTTGGATGGAGTGGCCGATCCGATGCACAGGTGCCCAGTTGACGGATCGGGATCGACTCGGGTGAGGGCTCGTCAGCCGTCCAGTGCCGCCAGGGGAAGGACGCTGAGTGTCGCGGTGTCCCAGCCGGACAGGGCAGGGCTCCTGGCAGCCCTGCCGAACAGGTCTTCGGCGGTCCGGACAGCGTCGGCGGCGGTCTCGGCCCGCAGGAGCACGACCAATTCGAGCTCGCCGGCGGTCGCCGGAGCCTGGACGCGGACGTGGTCGAGTCCGGCGGCCGTGGTCGCGTGGGCCCAGACCAGGTCGACCACGGTGGCGGGGTGCGGATCCCGGTCGCTGACCGGCGGTCCGGTCAGGTGAGCGGCCACCACGTAGCGCGCGTTCACCAGCAGGCGCCGCAGACGAGACCGGGGGCCGTTTCCGCGGCGCCGGCCACCGCAGCGGGGGCCGCGGTCGCGGCGTCGGCGGGCGCGGCGGAGAGTCCCGTGCCGAACAGGGCGATCAGGCCAAACAGGGCGAATCGCAGCTTTCCGGGCATGGCGGGACCTCCGTCTGGGTGGCTGTGGGGTATCGGCAGGACCGGTCGCTCCGGTGCCGGATCCGTCGGGCCGTCAGCGCCCTCCGATGGACAAAAGTCTTCCGCGCCCCCCAGCCGGGCGGAAGCGGCCACCACTGGCCCGAACGTTCCATGGCACGATCGGGCCAACCCGGCGCGGACGGGCCTTGCTCCGCCTGACCGGTCATGCCACGCTCGGACGACACACGGCATCACATCGCCATCACACGGGGGACGGGGGCTGGAGCGGTGCTGCGCGCTCTGGGACTGGATGCGGTCAGCGAGCAGGTGTACCAAGAACTGCTTGCCGAACCAACGTTGGACGCAACTCTGCTGGCCGAGCGCCTCGGCCTGAGTCAGGACCAGGTCGGCACGAGCCTGGACACGCTGGCCGACCTCGCGCTGCTGCGGCTGTCGCGCGAGGCGCCGCAGCAGCGGCGGCCGGTCAGCCCAGAGCGCGCCCGCGCGCTGCTGCTGCGCCGCCAGGAGGAGGAACTCCAAGCCCGCCACGCCGCCCTGGAGGCCAACCGCATCGCAGTCGCCACCGCTGCCGAACAAGCGACCCGCGCACGGCAGCAACTCCCCACCGGCACCGAACAGCTCGACGGCCTGGACGAGATCCAGTCCTGCCTGGAGTCCCTGGTCCAGAGCGCCACCACCGAGCTCTGCTCGATCGTCCCCACCCTGATGACCCCCGAGGCCCTGGAAGCCTCCCGCGCCCTGGACGAGGAACTGCTCGGACGCGGCATCGCCCTCAAAACCCTCTGCCATGAGGGCGTGCGCACCAACCCGCGCTCCCTCGCCCACGGACGCTCGATGGCCGCTATCGGTGCGCAGCTGCGCACCGCGCCAGCACTGCCGCACCGCCTGCTGCTGGTCGACCGGGCCACCGCCCTCGTCCCGTTCGACCCCATCTCGCCGGTCCCCAGCGCCGTGCTGGTCACCACTCCCGGGATCGTGGCCGCCTTAGCCGAGCTCTTCGACCGGATCTGGGCGGGCGCCACCCCGCTGGACCAGAGCCCCGCCCCCGACCACGCCACCGGCCTCACCGCCGCGGAACGCGAACTCCTGACGATCCTCTCCACCGGGCTGACCGACGAAGTCGCCGCCAAGCGCCTGGGCGTCTCCGTACGCACCGTGAAGCGCCGGATGGAGGAGCTGATGCGCCGCCTGGAAGCCGGCTCCCGCTTCGAGGCCGGCTTCAAGGCGTGCCAACACGGCTGGCTCTGAGCTATCCCTGCTGTCGGATCGCCGAGCGCCCAGCCTCGACACCTCTCCGATCACCGCTCGTCATGCTCTCCGAAGTGCCGATGCCACAAGCTGGGCCGACGACCAGGACACCCTCGACCTGATCCGGGCACGTCACCCTGGTCCTGATCGGGTCGACATCCCCGACTTCGGGCTGCTGCGCGAGGACCGTCACGACCCGGCCACCGGCCAGTGGCGCGGGGAACGAAGCCGCGGCGCAGGCCCGGGGAGTTCTCCATGGAACCGGCCGACATCGCGAACGGGTCAGCCTTCATCCGCTCGGTGAACGCCAGTCGGCCGCCGGCCTCGCCCGTCGTATGGACGACCTGGGCCAGTGGGAGGCACCGGAGTGGACCGCCTGCTGGCCCACCCGGCCGGCCAGGCTCTCGCCGGGCGCTCCCCCGACGTCCTTGCCCCGCACCCGCGCCTTCTGCCCCATCTTCGTCCGCGTCCGCCACCGCTGAACGTTCTCCTGGGTAACCGCCCCGAGCGCCTCGACATCGCGTTCACTGCCGCGCACCGCCCGCCGTCACGCTCACCGGCGGCAACCGTCATGACGTCACCCAACTCCTGCCACTACTGGACGCCGGTCCCGCCGATCCGGGCCTGCGACGGGGCGGCGTCGAGCGAGCCACGGGGATGGGACGGGTGCCCTGGCGGCGGGACCTCAGAGGGAGGTACCGGGGATTTCAGCGGGACGTGCGGTGCACAGGGCCGGCGTCGGGACGGTCCTCGGTGTCGGAGGACCGGATTTCCTGTTCCTCATCCGTGTCCATCTCGACACCCTCCAACGGCGCTCCGGACCCCGTCCCGCTCTCCGGCTGGTAACCCTCCCGCAGGGATGCGGTGCCGGGGACGGCGTGGTCACCGGCTCGTTCCTCCCTACCGCTGGATCCGCCCGGGCCACCCGGGCCGATGCGCGTGTCCTCCCGGTCCGCGTGCTCCTCGGGTCGGGTGCCACTCATACCGCTCACCTCCGTCGCGGTCCCCAGAAACGTCGCTTCCCCTGCGGACCGTTGCGCCCAGGCGGGAACGACGATCACCCCGGCCGAGGTCGGCCTCCTGGACCGCGAAAGGGCGGACGACCGAGCCGGTGGGCCGGGAACGTCGCCCCGGGCGCCTACCCGGCGTGCGGCGCGCAAACGCCCACCCGCAGCGCACCGGCCCGCCTTTGTTCCGCGGTGGGCAGCGGAACGGGCCAGGTCGCTCCAGGCTCCTCGCGGACCTGGCGGGCAAGGCCGGTTACCGCCGGGTCCGCGCCCGCTTCGGGTCAGCCGGTCGGTCGGCCGGTGGGCATCTGGAGGTCGTAGTCGCGGAAGTCGACGGCGTACCAGGCGACCATCTGCGATGCGATCTTGAACATCTGCGCATGGACCGGCGCGAGCAGCGGGAACTTCTGCTGGACCTCGTACGCGGGACGGTAGAGGTAGGGGGCGAGCGTGGCGACGGGGGTGTCGAGCGGCGGGTTGGCCTTGATCTCCAGGACGTCGGCAACGTGTGTGTCCATCATCCGGACCATGGACGCTCCGACGGCGCCGGCACCAGGGAAGATCTTCCGGTCCATCCAGTCGAGCATGTTGTGCGCCAGTTTGATGCCCTCGTCGGATGAGGCCCGGTGGTTCGCGGCGGCGTCGGCGAGGACCTGGTTGGCCTGCCCGACGGTCTGCGGGTTGTACTTGTCCGCGATGCCCAGCAGCCGTCCGCCGACCCGCGCCATCGCCACCAGCTCGTCGATCTGCCGCGGGGTGGGGTGGAAGTCGTACTTGGCGGCCAACTGGACGTTGTAGGCGCCCACGTACATGAGCTCCTCGACTTCCAGGCGCTGGCTGATCGGCATGCCGTCCCGGGCCTGGTTCCAGCCGTGCGCCAGGCCCATGTGCCGGGCTGCGGCGTGGACGAGGCGCAGCTTGACCAGGGTGACCAGGGCGTTCCCGGACGGGTCCCAGCTGTTGGTGCCGAGCATGTCCCACATCGTGTTCATGGTGCGCGAGAAGCGGCGGCCGATGTCCATCACGAGGTCGTACTTCGCGTACCAGACCGACTTGGCCAGTAGCGGGTCGGCCAGAGCGGCGAACAGTCCGCCGAACGCCTCGGTGACCGTGAGGGCTTCCATGTTGCCCTGGAGGAGCTTGATGGTGTCGCCGTGTGCCACGCGGTCGACGGCGGCGCGCTCGTCGGCGGTCAGTACGGCGTTCCGCCGGAGGAAGTCGTGCAGCACCGGCGGGGCCGTGTCGGGCACCGGCTGGTCGTTGCGGGTCCAGTTGTGGAAGACCTGGTTGGCCAGCAGCATCTGGTCGGCGCTCACCAGCTGGGCGATGACCTCGTCGGCTTCGGGATCGCCCTCCATCGCGGCCTGGTCACCCGGCAGCGTCCATGAGGATGTCGGGGTGTCGGGGGCAGTGGGGCGGTCCTTCGGCTGGGCGGTGGCCGGGGTGGGCAGGCCGGCGGCGGCCACACCAGCGGCCAATCCGGCAAGGGCGGCACGTCGGGTCACGGGGCTCATGTGGCCCATAGTGCGTGGCCGACTCACCGCGTTTCCAACTGATCGTCGCGTGGTCACCCGGACGGTTGAATGGCATCATCCGGCGTGGGCGGCCGCCGCGGAGGGACCGGGCGTGGGTCGAGCAGGCGGGTCCCCGGTGACCGCTCCAGCTGTGATCTCGGCCGAGCAGCCGGCTGTCCTGTCCCGGGGCGGCGCCCGCGAACGTCCGCCCCGCCGCTGCGCCTGGCCGGCGGCGACCTGGCCGAGCTGCCCGGCACCATTGGGCGGACTGCCTGGCGGCCTGCCGGTCACCTACCTGGCCGTGCGTCCCGAGGTCGCTGTCGAGATCGAGACCGACCAGCGGGCCGATTTTGCCCGCTGCTTTCACTGGCCGAAGGTCAAGCGCGTACGCGCCGACCTGTCCCCGAGCATCTGGTCCACGCCGGCCGCTGAGACCGCTGACCCGGGCCGCAGCACATGACGAGGCCACCGCCATGCCACCCAGGCCTTGTGTCCGGCTATCGGGACCCTGCGATCTTGACTAGCAGGATGATGTCCCGATGGGCGACGGCACCGCCCCCGACCGGGCCGATCAGGTCCCTCTCGATCTCCAGACCCTGCGATTCCGCATGGACCCCGACCAGTTCCGGGTTCTCGGTCATGGCGCGATCGACAGCTTGCGACGTCCGGCGGAGCGAGATGTATCGACATCGACGACGACCAGGTGCACCTCACCGCCGAGGTCAGGAACGAGCTCATCGCCGCCATGGCCATCCTCGCCACCGGCAGGTTGGATCACCAGCAGAGCCAACGGACGCGGGATGGTTCAGCAGGCGCAGGAGATGCCCGAGCGCGGAGCGGTCAGGTCGTCGATCGGCCGCTGCTCGCTGCCCCGGGCGGAGTCGAAGGCGAAGCCCTCGCGCACCCAGTACTCGAAGCCGCCGATCATCTCCTTGACCTGGTAGCCCAGGCGGGCGAAGGCGAGTGCGGCCCGGGTGGCGCCGTTGCAGCCCGGTCCCCAGCAGTAGGTGACAACGGTCATCGACGGGTCGATCAGCGCGGGAGCCAGCTCGGCGATCCTCGCCGTGGGCAGGTGGAGCGCGCCGGGGATGTGGCCCTGGGCCCAGGCGGCGTCGCTGCGGGAGTCGACCACCACCACACCGGGGGCACCGGACACCAGGTCGGCGTGGACGTCGGAGACGTCCGCCTCGAAGGCCAGACGTGCGGCGAAGTGGGCAGCGGCCTCCGCGGGCGCGGCGGCGGCAACGTTCAGCACGGCACTGCTGGTCTGGACGGCAGTGGACACGGGCGTACTCCTCGAAGATCGCACAGGCGCCGGCCAACGGTCTCCGCCGCGGCGCCGACCCGGGGCTCTCCCAGGCGCTGACGAGTCCATCCTCCGCGCGCCACCCGGCCGGGACGAGTGGCGTGAGCGCCCGGGTTCATCAAGATCCCGCCAGCTCGGCAGCCCGCAGTTTCGACACGGCATCAGATCCTGATGCCGCCGGTCCACCACGAGCGGGCCGAGGGAGCTGTGCCCCTGTTGGCTTTGTTCACAAGTGTGAGCAGCGTTTGTCCAAGACTCCGGGCAGCACTCGTGCGGGTGAGGGAATCGAAGGAGGACACCGACACCTGCCGTCACGGCTCGCTGAGGGGCGCGGGGCGCACGCCTGAGGGCCGGGCGGCTGGTTCGGGTCAAGCATTCCGCTTCGGCGGGTGCAGGTCGAGTGTGATGTGCGGGTCGAGTGCGTGCAGGAAGTCGGGGGCGTCGAAGATCTGGCCGGCGGAGACGACGCCGACGGTCTTGGTGCGGCCGGTCAGGACACGCTCGAGGGCCTCGGCGACGAGGGGCGCGGTGACGGCGTAGATGTCCTGGCCGCTTGCCGTGGCCCGGCGTTCGGCTCCGCCGGAGCGGACGACGACGTCGACGAGGAAGGTTTGGTCCGAGCGCCCGCTCTCATCGGCGGCGGCCGGGGCCGGCGTGTGGGGGGCGGCGACCTCGCGTGCCGCCTCGGCGGTCATGTAGGTGGTCACGTCGGGGATGGAGAGGTGCTGGGGGACGGTGACGACGTCCGCCATGGTGAACTCCCCGATCACCGGCCGGGGTCCGATCGGTTCCGGGAAGGCCCACTCCAGGGTGGGCGCGGCGTCGGTCCGGTGCTCCCACTGTCCGCCGCTGTAGCGTAGGCGGCGGTCGCCGCGTCGCTTGCGGGAGACCGCACCCGAGAGCCGGGTGCCGGCGGTGGGGTGCCAGTTGCTGAGCGCGTAGGCGATGTGTGCCTCGTCGGCTTCGGTCCAGTCGCCCATGGCAGCGGTGGCCAGCAGGTCGCCGAGACCGCCGAAGAAGGCCATGGCCGGGACGATCACCGCTTCCGCGTCCCGCGCCCGCTCGTGGTAGTGGGCGAAGGTGTCGAGGTTGGCCTCGAGCTCGGCGGCCACGTCCAGGTAGGGGATCTTCGCGCGGAGCGCGGCCTCGATCACCGGGCCGGTGGTCGAGGCGAAGGGACCGGCGCAGTTGATGACCGCCGCCGTTTCCGCCACGGCCCGGTCCAGCGAGGCCGAATCGTCGACCGACGCCACCCGGGCCTCCAGCCCGTGCTCATCGGCCAGCTCTTGCAAGGTCTGCGCGTTGCGCCCTGACAGCACCGGGACGAACCCGCGCGCGGCCAGCTCGGCGACCACGAACCTTCCGGTGTGACCGTAGGCGCCGAACACCGTGACCAGCTGCCCTGACCCCATGAGACCGCTCCTGTGTATTGCAACGCCCGCTGCGAGGTCGATCCGCCGCGGCCTGACATCCACATCCTGTCCCTCGGCCAACGCCCGGCGCGAGCGTCGGAAACGACGTGCCGCGTACAGTTTCGGACATGCCCACCGTTGCACTGGCCGTCACCGACGGCATGCTCCACTACGAACTGTCCGTGGCCGTCGAGGTCTTCGGATCCGATCTGTCCCATATCGTGGACCCCTGGTACGACTTCGCCCTCTGCGGGAGCGGTCCGGTGCACGTCGGCCGTTTCCGCCTGGCACCTGACCACGGACTCGACCACCTCGCCCAGGCGGACACCGTGATCGTCGCCGGCTGGGCCGACACCGACCTCGACCCGCCCACCGAGCTGGTCGAGGCGGTGCGTGCGGCTCACGCGGCCGGTGCCCGCGTGGCCTCACTGTGCACGGGGGCCTTCGTCCTGGGCGCAGCAGGACTGCTCGACGGCAGGCGTGCCACCACGCACTGGGCTCACACGCGGGAACTGGCCCGGCGCCATCCGTCGGCCGCCGTCGATCCGGACGTCCTCTACGTCGACAACGGAGACGTCCTCACCTCCGCGGGCAAGGCCGCCGCCATGGACCTGTGCCTGCACCTGGTCCGCCTCGACCACGGCTCGGCCAACGCCAACAAGATCGCCCGGCGCCTGGTCATCCCACCCCACCGCGACGGCGGCCAGGCCCAGTTCATCGCCACGCCCCTCCCCGCCCCGGGCAACCACCCCCTGGCTGGGCTCTTCCCCTGGGCGCTGGAGCGGCTGGACCAGCCGCTGACCGTGGAGGACCTGGCCCGACAGGCCCGCATGAGCTCACGCCACCTCGGCCGCCACTTCAAGCACCTCACCGGCACCACGCCACTGCAATGGCTCCACACTCAGCGCATTCGCCGCGCCCAGGAACTGCTGGAGACCACCGACGCCACCGTGGACGCCATCGCCGCGGCCACCGGCATGGGCACCGCCACCACCCTGCGCCGCCACTTCCACCGCAGCGTCGGCGTCCCACCCGACACCTACCGCCGCACCTTCCGTCCCTGAAGGGAAGATTCCGCTGCCGATCGAACAGCGCCAAGGCACGGCGCCGTTCGAAGTGGTCAACAAACGCTGCAACAACCTTGCAAACAAAGCCACCCTGTCGTGGGCCTTTCCCGCTGCGGTACCCGAGGGGTGCGCAACGCGCCCGGCGGAGGTGCTCGATCGCCCGCGCGGTCGGCTTTGCCGTAACAGGATGGTCCCGGGGTCGCCCGCGTCGTTCAGTGCCAGCATCCCGGCGCCGCCGATGGCGTCGTCGACCGCAGCGTCCAGGACCTCGGCTGCCGTGAACTCCCCGCACGCCGCCAGGTCGCGCGCCGGTCAACAGGGTGGTCTTCGGCACCGCCCGGTCTCGTCTTTCTGCTCTGCGTGGCCGTCGCTCAGCCGATGTCGATCTGGAAGAGCAGTCGGCCGTCGGTCACGTACCACTGGCCGTTGGAGACGGGGGGCGTCCCGGACGACATGATGGCCAACGAGCAGTCCCCGGCCTGGTGGCAGTTCTGGAGGTCGTAGCCCCGCACCGGGGGTTGCACCGCCGCGATGCCGGGCTGCTGCTTGAGCCAGTCGATCGCCGCTCTGGTCTGGGGGTGGCACGGGTCGCAGGTTGCCGGTGCGGCGTAGGTGAGGCGGATCCTGTCGCCGTCGAGCCGAGTGTTGGGCTGCCGACTGAACCCGTCGGGCTGGCCGAAGCGCTGGCTCAGTGTCAGGTTCGCGCGGTACGCGGCGGACTCCTCCTCGGCCCCGCCATGGGAGTACAGCAGGTACCCGCCGAGGGACACCGCTGCGACGAGCACCAGCACCGCCGCGGTGATCAGGGCGGTTCGGCGCGGCCTGCGACGCGGCGCTGTCGCGGGCGCCGGGGCGTCAGCGGGCGGGGCCGCGGCGAACGGTTGCCCGTCCGGCCGGGTGGTGGAGGGGACGGCCGAGGCGAGGCCGGTGAGGAGCGTACGGAGGTGGTCGTGCGTGAGGCGCCGTGCGGGGTCTTTTTGGAGCAGGTCGGCGAGGACGGGCCCCAACGGGCCTGCGTGGGTGGCGGGCAGCGGATCCTCGGTGGCCACGGCCACGAGGACCGCCGCGGGGTGGGTGCCGTTGAAGGGAGAGTTCCCCTGCACGGCGGCGTACAGGGTCGCGCCGAGCGCCCAGAGGTCGGACGCCGAGGTGGCCGGCAGCCCGCGCACCTGTTCGGGGGCCATGAAAGCGGGGGTGCCCATGATCGCGCCGGTGGCTGTCAGCGCGGTGTCTCCGTCGAGCGCCGCGATGCCGAAGTCCGTCAGCACGGCCCGGTCATGCTCCAACAGGATGTTCGCGGGCTTGATGTCCCGGTGGGTGATGCCCGCCCGGTGTGCGGCCTGGAGGGCGTCGAGCACCTGCAGCCCGATCCGTGCCACCTGCCAGACGGGCAGCCGGCCCTGGGACGCGAGGAGAGCCGCCAGGGACCCGCCCCGCACGAGCTCCATGACGATCCAGGGCTGCCCGTCCTCGCTCATCACCCAGTCGTGCACCGTCACGATGCCCGGATGTTTCAGCCGAGCGGCGGCCCGGGCCTCGCGGTCGAGCCGGGCGATCCAGCTCTCGCGCTCCGGCCCGGTCAGGTGCCCGGGCAGCAGGAGCTCCTTGACCGCCACCTCACGGTCCAGCCGAGCGTCATGGGCACGCCACACCACGCCCATGCCCCCGCGCCCCAACACTTCGACCAGACGGTAACGACCGGCCAGCAGCCCTCCGGCATCCCCACCCATAGTCAGGGAATATAGCCCCGAGCCCGCGGCCCCCGACCCGGGCCCCTACGCGCGGGCGCCCGATCGACCCGGTGCCGCCGCTGCTGCCCGTCCTTCACCCCGCCGTGTCCTCACGCCTGCCGGACGGTCACCAGACCCGACTCGTAGGCGGCGATGACGGCTTGCGCCCGGTCCCGGACGGCGAGTTTGTCAAAGATGCTGGTGATGTAGTTCTTGACGGTGGAGACGCTGATCTCCATGCTCCGCGCGATCTCGTGGTTGTCCAGGCCGGTGGCCAGCAGACGCCAGACCTCCACTTCGCGCGGGGTGAGGTCGCCCGGCTCCGTGACGGCGGGCGGCCGGCGCGGGGCGGCCGGCGCCGATGTGACGTACGTGGAGATGAGCCGGGTCAGCAGGCGGGGCGCGACGGCGGCCTCTCCGGCGTGAACGGTGCGGATCGCGGCCACGAGCTCTTCGGGCGAGCTGTCCTTCGGCAGGAAGCCGTACGCTCCGGCGCGCAGGGCGGCGACCACGTACTCGTCCATGTCGAAGGTGCTCAGGGCGAGTACGCGACACTCGGGCCTCTCCTGGGTCAGCCGTTGCGTGGCGGCGACTCCGTCGAGGACGGGCATGCGGATGTCCATGACCACCACGTCGGGACGGTGCAGGCGGGCGAGCGTGAGGGCCTGTTCGCCGTTCTCGGCCTCGGCGACCACGGTGATGGCCGGGGCGGGGGTGAGGATCAGGGTCAGCCCGCGCCGCACGAGCGGCTGGTCGTCCACGATCAGCACCCGGACGGTCCGCTCGCCGTCGTCCTGCCCGGCGGAATGCGTCTCGCTCACCGGTGGCTCTTTTCGTCCTCGCCCGCCGTCGCGCGCAGCGGCAGGAGCGCCACGACGCGGTAGCCCGTGTCGGGCAACGGTCCGGCTTCCAGCGTGCCGCCGTGCAGGGCCACCCGTTCGCGCATGCCGACCAGACCGTATCCGCCGCCGGTGCCGGTTGCCGGAGCGGACTTCGTGCCGTCCGGCGCGCCCTGGTCGGTGACGGACACGCGCACGAGTTCCGGCCGACACGTGAGGCGCACGCGCACCGGGACGGTGGGTCCGGCGTGCTTGCGGGCGTTGGTCAGTGCCTCCTGGACGATCCGGTAGAGGGTGAGGCCGACCACGGGAGGGAGCCGGCCCGGATCGCCGTCGACGTCCATCGCGGCGGGCTGTCCGGCTTGCCGGGACTCCTTGAGGAGGTGGTCCATGTCGGCGAGACCGGGCTGCGGCGCCTCCGGGGCGGAACCGTCGGCCGCCACGTCCTCGTCGGCGCGCAGAACGTCGAGGAGTTGCCGCATCTCGCGCAGGGCCAGCCGTCCCGACTCCTCCAGGGTGACCAGGGCGCCGCGGGCGACGCCGGGGTCGTGATCGAGGTTGGCGCGGGCACCGCCCGCCATCAGCTGCATGGTGGTGATGCGGTGGGCCACGATGTCGTGCAGTTCACGGGCGATGCGCCGGCGTTCCTCGGCCACCGCGCGGTCGGCGAGAAGCCGCCGCTTGGCTTCCGCTTCCTGCTGCCACCGGTTGACCAGGAGGGCGGCGCCGACGACGAGGCAGGCGGCCAGACCTGCGCTGAGCACGTTCAGGTACCCGGGCGGTGGGGCGAGGTCGGGGGTGATCAGCGTGACGCCGATCGCCCCGGCCGTCAGGGCGGCCGTCGCCCCCGCACGTCCGGCTCGGGCGGCCGAGTAGAGCGCTACCGCCACTGTGGCGCCGAAATGCTGGTCCATGGGCAACGTCAGGTTCAGCAGCGCGCTGAGCACCAGGACGACGGCCATGACGGTGAGCGGCCAGCGTCTGCGGACCAGCAGCGGCAGGGCGGACACCGTCATCAGCAAGGCCCCGGCAGCTGACACGGGCACGCCGGTGACTTGCGGGAACGCCGTATATCCCACGAGGTCCACGGCGGCCGCGCCGACGGTCAGCAGGGCGTCGTTGCGGGTCCACGGCACGGCGTCGGCGTCCGCGTCGTTGCGGGTCCACGGCACGGCGTCGGCGTCCGCGTCGCTGCGGGTCCACGGCCCGGCGTCGGCGCCCGCGTCGTTGCGGGTCCACGGCACGGCGTCGGCGTCCGCGGAGGCAGGGCTTCCGCACAGGTCCGAACGCGTCGGCACGGCGTTGCGACGCGTCACCATGGCGGGTCCTTTCCACTGTTGTCGACCGAGGCGCCCGCAACCCGCCGGCACCGTCTCCGCTCGCGTCATTGTCCCTTGGCGTGGCGGTGCCGCGGCTCCGCCCCAGGGCCGAGGCCGGACCAGGACCACGGTCCCCCTCACCGGGGACGCCCGGCCCCACGGTCCCGCACGGTTTCTCATCCCGCACTCGGACGATCTTCGCCCGGGGCGCTGGTTCGCTGGAGGGGAACTGTCCGAGACCGCCCCGAAAGGGAGCCCCGTGATGCGCGCCTTGACCGGATTCTCCACAAGACACCCATGGAAAGTCATCACCCTGTGGATGCTTCTGGGAATAGTACTGACCGTCGCGGGCCAGGCGCTGATGTACCGGGCCACCGAAAGCCAGCTCGGTGACTTCCTGCCCGAGACGTACGACTCGGCGGCGGCGTTGAAGACCGCCGAGGAGAAGTTCGGGATCAAACCCGACGCCAACGCGGTGACCATGCTCGTGAAGCGCGCCGACGGCAAGCCCCTCGACCCGGCCGACCAGCAGCACGCCCAGGCCGCGGCGACCGCGCTCGGCACGCAGCGCATCACCATGCCGAAAACCGAGGACAACCCCGACTTCCTGGCCGAGAACTATTCGCAGACGCCGAAGGTAACGCCCGGCACCACCGAGCCCCACCAGGCTTTCACGCTCTTCTCCGTCGCGCTCACCGGTAATTCCACCGATCCGGGGCTGCAGAACGTCTTCAAGGAATTCCGGGAGGCAGCTTCCGCGCGGTACGCACAGGACGGCCTGCGCACCGGATTCGCAGGCGGCCTGGCCGATCTGGTCGACAGCTCCGAGGCGGAGGAGACCACCGGCGCCGTGGCCGGGGCGCTCACCGTGGCCCTGATCGTGCTGCTGAACGTGCTGGCGTTCCGCAGTGTCCTGGCGGCGCTGCTGCCCCTCCTGGCGGTGACCATCGTCGGCGGGGCCGCCGCCGGCGCCGTGGTCGGCGCAGCACTGCTCACCGGGATCAGGCTGGACCCCAGCACGCCCCAGCTGATCAGCGTGGTGCTGCTCGGCATCGGGATCGACTACTTCCTGTTCCTGCTGTTCCGCTTCCGGGAAAGCCTGCGCGCGCAACCCGAACGCGGCGCCCGCGAGATCGCCGGCGAGGTGACGGGCCGCGTGGGCTCCGCGATCACCTCGGCCGCCCTCACCATCGTCGCCGCCTTCGCCACCCTCGGTGTCGCCAGTTTCGGGCAGTTCCGTGTGCTCGGCCCCGCCATCGCGGTCTCCGTCCTGGTCATGCTGCTGGCCAGCCTCACGCTCATGCCCGCGCTGCTGGCGGTCACCGGCCGCGCCATGTTCTGGCCCTCCCGCGCCCTCAAGCGCGCTCCGCGCCAGGGCTCGGCGGGCCGCTTCGGTGACGTCGTCGCCCGCCGCCCCCTCGCCGTCGCACTGGGGTCAGTGATCCTGCTGGGCGCGCTGGCCGCCGGGACCGTCGGCATGAAGATGGACTACAGCACCGGCAGCGGCAGCGGCGACACCCCGGCCGCAGCCACCGCCGCTGAGATCTCCCGCGCCCTGCCCGCAGGTGTGTCCGACCCGACCGACGTCTACGTCACCAGCGGTGACGGCACCGCCCTCGACCGGCCCGGCGTCGACGCCCTCGCAACGGCACTGACCCGCACTCAGGGCGTGGGCCAGGTCAGTCCGGTCCTCTACAACCCGGCCGGCGACGCCGCCCACATCGGCGTCTACCTGACCGCCGATCCGCAGAGCCAGAAGGCACGCGACCTGGTGTCCGGACCGGTGCGCGCGACCGTCGCACAGCACACGCCCGCGGGCGCCGAAGCACACGTCGGCGGCACGGCGGCGATCTTCGCGGACATCTCCGCCGCCGTGACCGCGGACCTCGAACTGGTGTTTCCCATAGCCGCCGTGCTCATCGCCCTGATCCTGCTCATCCTGCTGCGCAGCGTCCTGGCCCCGGCCGTGCTGATGGTCTCCGTCGGCCTCGGCTTCGCCGCGACACTCGGCGCCTCCACCCTGGTGTTCCAGCATCTGCGCGGCCAGGCGGGCGTCAACTTCACCCTGCCGCTCGTGCTCTTCCTCTTCGTGGTCGCCCTGGGCACGGACTACAACATCCTCATGAGCGACCGCATCAGAGAGGAGATGGAACGCCCCGGTTCCGCCCGCTCCGCCGTGGCCCGCGCCGTGCGGCACACCGCACCGGCCATCGCCACCGCCGGCCTCGTCCTCGCCGGTTCCTTCGGCAGCCTCGCCGTCAACCCCGCCCCGTCCACCCAGCAGATCGGCTTCGCCACCGCCCTCGGCATCGTGCTGTCGGCCTTCGTCCTGTCCAGCGCACTGGTCCCGGCCCTGGCCGCGCTCCTCGGCCGCTCCCTGTGGTGGCCGGTGCGGCCGCACCGCTCCCCGGCGAAGAAACCGTCGCCGTACGACCGCCGGCCGCAGCCGGACGACCCGGGCGAGGCCCCGGCCCCGTACGACCGCATCAGCACGAACTGAACCCCGGCGCGAGATCCGCGGCCCTCAGCCGGGCGGCGTGAGCGGGGACCGCACGCCGAACCACTGCTCGGCTCCGCACTCCTCGAACCGCTCGACCTCGGTGAACCCCAGCCTCCGCGCGAGCCGCACGGCGCGGCGGTTGGCGGTCCGGGTGCACAGCACCACCGGCTCTCCGGGGCGGACGTCGGCGAACCAGGCCAACGCCGCCGTGCACGCCTCGGCGGCGTACCCCCGATCCCGAGGCTTCAGCCACGAACACTCCGGGGCGCCGCCCGGGCACCACCGGCACCGCGCGTTCCAGCTCGCCATGGGGTCGGGGGCCGCCGAGGTGGGCGCCCGCCACCGGCGACGTGGACAATTCGCTGAACGCCGCACGGTCCTGGGGATCGTCGTGCCGGGCACCGACAACGGGATCCGGCCACGACCCGGCCACACATCCCCGCTCAACCGGCGCCCACAGCCGAACGGCGCACCGCACCTGCGGCGCCCACCTCGTCCGCGCACGAGGACGGCCAGAACACGCGTCGCTCGAAAGAGTGATGACCGGTGCCCCTGCGCGCCTGGCCGGCCGACGTTGTCCCGCGAGGTGTGCGGCCAGGAGCCCTCGGTCGCAGCACAGCCGGCGAGCGCTCCCTTCACGGACGAGGCCGGCCTCATCGGTCGGGCCTCACGTCACCGCGCGGGGTGAGCGCGAGGCGAGCGCGAGGCGAGCGCGAGGCGAGTCGCCCTCGGATGGATCCCGGATCTGCTTGGCTGGCGGCTGAGATGTGGATGACGCACCGAACCGAAGGAGGCTGGGGTGTCGGCGACGGCAGATCAGGCGCAGGAGAGGACGAACCCGGCTGGCCGGCTCGGATTCGAACCCGGCCAGGTCGTCCAGGAGATCGGCTACGACGACGACGTCGACCATGATCTCCGCGAGGGGATCGAGTCGGTCATCGGTCAGGAGCTGGTCGGCGAGGACTACGACGATGTCGCCGACGTCGTGGTGCTGTGGTTTCGGGAGGAGGACGGTGATCTCACCGATGCCCTGGTCGATGCCATCGGGCTCCTCGACGAGGGCGGCGTGATCTGGCTCATCACTCCCAAGGACGGCCGGGACGGCTACCTCGAGCCGAGCGACATCCAGGATGCGGCCCAAACGGCCGGCCTCTCCCAGACCAGGACCATCAGCGTCGGGACCAACTGGAGCGGCACCAAGATGGCTGCCCCGAAGAGGTAGCCGCTCTGCCCTGCCGCCACACGACAGGCCCCACGAGGGCCGCCGGCACTCACGCGCCGCGGCCCCTCAGCGGGTACAGCCGGGCGTGCCGCCCCCGGGTGGGTCCGTACCGGGCCGAGCGCGCTCGCGGCGACCTCGTCCAGCGCGTCGCGGACCGCGGTAACGGCGGCCGGAGCAGCAACTTGCCCGTGAGTGGTCGTTTCGTTACTCTGGGTGAACACTGAGGGCCGGAAAGCGGATCCCGGCGCCTTTGACGAGAAGGAGCGCGGAATGGCTGATCACCGTATGGCCAGGTTGGCCGCGTCTGCGGCGCTACTGCTCGCCACCGTGGGTGGGCTGGCCACCGCTCCCTCGGCACACGCTGCTCCCCAGCCGTTGCTGAGCTGCCAGGGCACCGAGACCTTGACCTTCCAGCCTCCGCTGACCAATACCCCCAAGCCGACCCGGGTGTCCTACGCCATCGACCTGAGCGTGTGTCCCGTCGGCGGGGTCACCAGCGGAACAAGCCAGGGCAGCTTCACCGCCACCGCTTCCTGCACCGCCCTGAGCGTGCTGCCTCCCGCCTTCTCCGACACCTACCACTGGAACACGGGCGCCTCCAGCACCGTGTCCTACACCGCGCCAGTGGAGACAGCGGTCAACGGCACCGTCACCGTCACCGACACAGGTACGGTCAACAGCGGCCTGGACCACGGCTCCCTGGCCAACGAGACCACGACGCTGCCCCAACCCGACCTCACCACCTGCGCAGGCCCTGGCGTCGCCCGCCTGAGCGGGCCGTACGCGCTGACCTTCGGCTGATCCGGCCGGCACCCGCAGGCCGTCACCCGGACGATCGGCCCCAGAAGCCGGCGGCCCGTCGCCGTGGCCGAGCAGGTCCGGTTCGAGCCGAAGTCGGCGCCTTCGTTCGCCGCCGGCAGCGCTGGATTGGTGCGGTGAGCCGGTCACGCCTGCGTCTGTTGTGCCGTCCTCGGGCCGTCAGTCGCCGGGGCCGTCCGAGGTCCGCTCCGGCTGTCCCGTGCGCCACGCCAGTTCGATCTCGAGCTCGATTTCGCCGTCATTCAGCTCGACCTCGATCTCGGTTCGGAGCTCGTCGGGGATCCGCAGGGTCAGCTTCCCGGGCCCAAGGTCCAGCTCGGCCTGGCCACCGCGCCTGAGGGCGGCTGCCAGTGCGTCGAGCTGATCTGCGGCCTCGTCGCGGGACAGTGTGCGCTTCTGCTCGAACTCGAGATCTTTCACGGATGCCTCCGCACCTCTGAGGGAAAAGCAGGTGCTTCGATTCTCGCTCTGCCTCATGTGATCGGCTCGACGGGGCTCGCCATCCTCCTCAGTGCCGATTGGCCGCCCCGATGGGGCGCGCCTCGCGCACGACGTCGCGCGCAGGGCCGGCTGGCCGGCGCTTTGTCACACCAGTGCCGTGCGCTGCCCTCCGTGCCCACCCTGATGGGCGCTGCCCCGGAGGGCGGCCCGTCCCCGGCTGGCAGCCGCCTCGCGCTCCCGCCGCCGCCGACTTCGCGCAGCCATCGGTCACTGAAGGCACGGGGCTGGCGGCGGTCGCGGAGGAGGCGCAGCAAGAGGCGCGGGCTGCCGTCCCGGTGTCCCCGGCCGTTCAGATTTCTGGCACCGTTTCAATCCTGCCGGCCTTCGCCGCGTCCTGGAGTGCGCGGTAGTCGTCCTCGTTCTGGTCGGCGTAGGTCTCGGCGAAGTCGGCGATGGCGTGGTCGAACTTCCTGGATCCGCCGAGATAGGCGGCCAGGGCGATGCGGTCACCGGATCGGGCGTGCGCCCTGGCCAGGGTCCATCCGCACAGGCCGGCGTACACCCTCATCCCCTTGGGGACCATGAGCTCGATGGGCGCGGAGAACTTCCAGTCCCGCAGCTGCCGCACGTAGTAGTCGCGGTCCGCTCCGTCCGGGCCGGTCGCACGGGTCCAGCCGAGGAAGATGTCGCTCTGGGCCTGCATGAGGTGCTGGCCCGCGACCACGCGCTCACCCTGGTTCTGGTGCACGCTACGCTCCGCGTACTCCTCGAGGACCGACGGCTGGGCCTCCTTGGCCTGCAGGAACAGCGGCTCCACACCGTCCTCGGCATCCATCAGCGCGATCCACGCCCGGGTGCCGACACTGCCGACACCGACGACCTTGCGGGCCGCCTGGACCAGTGTGAACTGCTTCAGCAGGTGCCGTCGGTCGGACTGCAGGGTCAACCGATAGTTGTCGAGCACGGTGCCGATGAAGTCGTAGATCCCGTCAGCCTGCACGTCACCGAAGAGCTCCTCGACGGGGACGACCGTCGGAGGGGTACTGATGATCCGCCGCCGACCGTCGACCACGGTGGTGAGCTTGCCCAGGGCCTGCATGCTGTCGCGGCTGTGCGCCTTGGCCAGCAGTTTCTCGGCCGCCTTGAATCTCTTCTTCGTGAGCTGGGACCGGAACCGCCCGATGGCGTCCTCGATGTCCAGGTGCGCGTACCAGACGTCCAGGAGGGTCTGCTCCGCGAAGGTGCGCATCGCTGTCCGGTAGCTCTCGGCAGCGGCCAGGACGATCTTCCGGCGGGCCTTGTCGGAGAAGCCGTTGTCCCGACCTGCCACCGCCAGGCTCGCGGCCAGTCGTTTGACGTCCCACTCGAACGGTCCGGGCAGTGTCTCGTCGAAGTCGTTGACGTCGAAGACCAGTCGCCGCTCCGGTGAGGCGAAAGCCCCGAAATTGGCCAGGTGCGCGTCCCCGCACAGTTGCACCCGCAGCCCGCTGGTGGGCGTGGCCGCCAGATCCGCGGCCATCGGCAGCGCCGCCCCGCGGTAGAACGTGAACGGCGACACCAGCATCCGCCCGTGCCGGATCGGCACCAGTTCCGGCACCCGGGAGGCCGCTTGCCCCGCCAGCAGCCCGACCGGATCCCGTGACGGATCCGGCCGGAACTCGCCGTGCGCCTCCAACGGCGCAGCGGCGCGTGCTTCCTTCCCACGAGCCGCCCGTTCCGCCCGGGTCGGACGCTTCACCGCCGCCCGACCGCCGGTTCCTGCACGCGCCTCGCCAACAGATGCCGTCATGGCTTCACCGGCTCCTTCCCGCGCGCTCCGCATACTGATCTCCCGAACGCGTGCTCGAGAGCGGTCCGCAGTGCGGGCACCGTCCCAGGCCGCCACTGTCTCGACCGGATGCGCGCACCGGTGGTGGGCGTGCTCGCGTGAGGCCGCGCTGTGCTCGCCCGCGACCGGCCCGGGATCACGACCTGCCGGTACCGGCTGACCACCACAGCATCGGCGGCCGCCGGGCCGGCCACCCCCAGCGTGCGCGGGACCTCGGGTCCGAGCGAGTCGGATGGGCCATCAGAGGTGCCCTGACCCGTGGCTCCCCGACCAGCGCAGCACGCGGCAGTCCGATGCGTAAGGGGTGTTCAGTCGGTGGTGATGACGAGCTTTCCGCGGACGTGGCCGCTGGTGGAGGCGGTGTAGGCCTCGTCCATGCCGCTGAGCGGGAAGGTGGTGATGCGGGCGGCCTTCAAGGCGCCGGAGGTGACCAGGTCGGCGAGTTCGGCCATGTGCTGACCGGTGGCCTGGTAGTTGAAGTTGACCGCGCGCACGTCCCGGTCGGCGAGAGCGTCGGGGTCGGTGGCGAAGACGGTGCTGGCCAGGCGTCCGCCGTCCCGGACCAGCGGTGCGACCCTGCCCATGACGACGTCGCGGCCGTCGACCAGGTCGACGACGGCGTCGATGCCGTCCGGGTGTGCGGCGCGAACGGTGTCGGCCACGTCACTGGTGTGGTAGTCGATCACCTCGTCGGCGCCCAGGGCGCGCACGTAGTCCCTGTCCTCGCCGGCGGCGACGGCGATCACGTGCACGTTCCGGGCGGCGGCCAGTTGCAGGATGTAGGAGCCGACACCGCCGCTCGCGCCGACGACCAGCAGTGTCTCGCCGTCGGCCGGGTCCAGCCAGCGCATCAGGCCGAGCGCGGTCCCACCGGTCATCGGCAGGGCTGCCGCCGACACCGCGTCGAGCGCCTGCGGCCGAACGGCCAGGGCGGCGGTGTCCTGGGAGGCGGTCATGTACTCGGCGTAGGAGCCGTGAGGATGGCGGCCTGCGGCTGCCGGGAGCCGCATCCCGAACACCTCCTGCCCGACTTCGAAGGACGCGCCGTCACCGGCGGCCGTGACCCGGCCCGCGACGTCGAACCCGAGGGTGTACGGGAAGGGGAAGTCGGCGCCCGGTGGTGCCAGGGCGCCGGCGGCCAGCTTCCAGTCGATCGGGTTGACCGCGGCAGCCGAGACCTTGATCTGCACCTCACCAGGGCCCGGCTCGGGCACCGGCATGTCCCTCAGGCGCGGAGTCTGGCCGAAGGAGTCGATCGAGAAGGCCTGCATGGCCATACCTTTCTGCCGTTCTCCTACGTACTTTCCATGACCACCGATTGTGCCGCGCGGCAAGGCCATCTGCCCGGACCACCACGGTCGACGGAGATCACGACGCGTCCCGAACACGTACCGGTGACCAGCTGGGCAGCAGCCCTCCGCGCTTGCTCGCCTCTCTGCTCTGCGTGGCCGGAGAACCAAACAGAAATCCTTGACCATGTCGATCCATGAGAGCGCAGCCGGTGGCCGATCACGTGGTGGACCATCGTTCTCGCGATCTCTGCGCCACGCCCCCTCGCGGCGCTGGTCGCTGTTGGTCCGATCAGGTTGGAAAGTCCTCATGTGCTGCTGCCAGGACCGGTACGGGGCGCCGGCCCGGGGTTGATTAGTCGCATGACGCAACTGACTATTGATGACATCCTCACCCGGGGCCAGGGGCTGTTGACTCCCGAGAACCTGGATGACCCGCGGATCGATCCGGCAGCGCAGGAGTCGATTTCCAGGTTGAACCAGGGCGAGACTCTCGATCAGATCTGTGCCCTGGCGCTTCTCTCCGGGGTCAAGGCCGAGGCCGGTGGGCTCATGGGGATCTTCGGCGACGACTCGTCCGATGCCGCAGAACTCGCGTCCCTCCTGGACACCGACCCGTCGACTCTTGTGCCCTCGGGCGCCGATGCCGTACTCGTCAGCGATCCGGACAGCAGTACACCGGCGATTGTCTTCCGCGCCGAAGCACGGAATGACCCCATTCGACTCGACAACTCGCTGCCGGGTGTCATCAGAGATTCGAGGACGGTTCTCAGCGACGCGGCCGACCTCGGCCTCGTCGGGGACCCGGCCGACCCGAAGCCATGGTTGTGTACTTGGATCTGCGGCATGTGCGCCCTGGCGCTCGCGGACGGGGTTCCGTTCGATGAGGTTCCCGTCTGCCTGGCCTGCCTCACGTGCATCACCGGTTCCGGCTGACTCCCGAAGGACGGACTCGCAGGCGGCCAGTGCGGTCGCCGAGCCCCGAGCAGCCGTGCTCGGTGTGGAACCCGGCGGCGCCGGCGGGCATCCGCTGCCACTCGGCCCCGCGCGGGTTGAACGCCCGCAGTTGCCGCGCCTTGCCCTCGGTGAAGAACTGTGACACCAGGCTCGCGTCGCGCCCGAGCATCTTGGCCACCTGCCGCTTGGCGAAGCCCTCGCCGATCAGCTCCTGGGTGAGGCGCGCCGCCTCGTTCGGCTGACTCGGATCGGCGGGGCTCACCGCTGCTGCACCTCCGGCCGCCTGCTCAGCGGCGAGTTCGGCGCGGCCCAGGCCACGCAGCTCCGGGTGCTCCTCCTGGCTGGTCCGGTGCTCCACCGGTCCGGTCAGGTGGCCCTTGAGGAGGTGGTCACCGGGCTCGCCCCGGTAGGGCCAGGGCCGGCGCTCGGTCAGGGCGATGCCGTCCGTGCCGAAGCAGACAGCCGTACCGGGCTTCGCGTGCGGAGCCCCGGCGTAGCCGATGACCTCGTTGCCCTGCCGGTACTTCGTGTCCACCGCAACCAAGATCGGCCAGAACTGTCGCCACCGGCCCTTCCCGTCCTCCCCCTCAGAGCCAGGAGGCCCGGCTCCACCGCCAGGTGGCCGGGCGGCGAGGCTGCTCAGCCGCCCCGGCGTGTGCTGCAGCGCCGATCAGGTCCGGAGAACGCCACTAACTTTCGGTTGCCCGGGTGGGGTCGACTGCGGCCTGGACGAGGTTCTGTTCCAGGCGTTCCAGAGTGCTCAGGGCCTCGGTGCGCTCGCCGGTCGACAGACCCGCGGTGACGAGGTCCTCGAGCTGACTCCAGCTCTGCTCGACTTCACGCCGCAGGGCGTGGCTGGCCGCGGTGGGTTCGATGAGGGATGCGCGTTTGTCGGTGGGCGAGGGGCGGCGGCGGACGAAGCCGGCCTGTTCCAGGCGCTGGACGGTGCGGGTCATGGTGGCGGCGTCGGAGTCCAGCAGGCGCACCAGGTCGATCTGGCGCTGGGGGCCGAGTTCCCATAGCTGCATCATGACCAGCTCCTGGCCCGGGTGCAGGCCGATGCGGCGCAGAAGTTGTCCGGCGAACATGCGGTGCAGGCGGGCGAGGCGGAAGATCGCGTGGCTGATGGGCCCGCCGCTGGCAGCGGCCGGCACCGGGACGCTCGCCTCCCGCCCCGCTCCCGCGGGTGCCTTCCCGACCGCCGGAGTGGACTGTGTCATCTCTTCCTCACTTTCCTGATCAGACAGCTAATGGTACCTCGCACCCTCACCACCTCGAGGGAGCGCCGCGTGGTCGACTCGGGCCTTTGCTGCTTGCAGCGCCTTCCCTGCCTCACATCCCCCAGGGAAGGGCCTCGAAGAAGGTAGTTACTTGTTCGAGCAGGTATCTGTTACGTTGGAATGCGTCCGGGCCACCGCCCTTCACTCCTCACGAGGGAACAGACCATGACCACTGCTTTCGATCCGATCGCGCTGGGCGGCCGCCGCCTCGCCAGCCGCATCGCCATGGCGCCGATGACCCGTAGCCGCGCGTACGGACCGGGCGCGCAGCCGACCGCTCTGACGGCGGAGTACTACGCGCAGCGCGCCAGTGCCGGACTGATCGTCACCGAGGGGATCCAGCCCTCCCCGGTCGGCCAGGGCTACCCGGACACCCCCGGGCTGCACACCACCGGCCAGGTGACCGCGTGGCGCAACGTGACCGACGCCGTACACGCCCAGGGAGGCGTGATCTTCGCGCAGCTGATGCACACCGGCCGGATCGGCCACCCCAGCCTGCTGCCCGACGGCATGGTCCCGGTGGCGCCCTCGGCGGTGGCCGCCAGGGGCCAGGTCTTCACCCATGAGGGGCCCAAGGACTTCGTGACGCCGAAGGAGCTGGGCGAGACCGAGATCCTCCAGACGATCGCCGACTTCGCCACCGCGGCGCGCAACGCGATGGAGGCCGGCTTCGACGGCGTGGAGATCCACGGCGCCAACGGCTACCTCATCCACCAGTTCCTCGCCCCCAACACCAACCTGCGCACGGACAGTTGGGGCGGCGGGGTCGAGGGGCGGATCCGCTTCGCCGTCGAGGTCATCGCGGCCGTGACGGAGACGATCGGCGGCGACCGGGTGGGCCTGCGGATCTCGCCCGGGAACCCGTACAACGACATCGCGGAACCCCAGCCGGGCGAGGTGTACGAAGCGCTGCTGGAGCGGCTCTCCGGTCTGAACCTGGCCTACCTGCACCTGATGGAAGGCCCGGACCGCGACCTGACCGGACGGCTGCGCAAGGCCTGGCCCGGCACGTTCATCCTCAACCCCTTCACCCACCCGCAGGCCACCGGCCCCGAGGCGCTGAAGCTGGTCCAGGACGGAACGGCGGACATGGTCGCCTACGGCGCCCTGTTCCTCGCCAACCCCGACCTGCCGGCCCGCCTGGCCGCCGGCGGCCCGTTCAACACCCCGGACGCGGCCACCTTCTACGGCGGCGACCACCACGGCTACACCGACTACCCCACCCTCGGCACCTGACCCCCTGACCGGCGTGGCCACCTCCACGGCCACGCCGGGCCTCGGCCTTGCACCGATCATCCGGCGCAGCTGCCGCAGAGGCTGTCGCCGGGGCCGGCCCCGGGATGGCCGCCCTTCCTTGACGGTGCCGGAGCTGTCCCCCGTGCCTGCGGGCGTCCGAACGTCCGGCAGAGTGCTGATGGTCCGTCTGTTAGCTTCCGGAAGTCGAAGAGGCGACGTGCGCTCGGGGCTGACGCGCTGTGACGCGGCTCATACGGAACTGCGGCCGGCCCGCGGACAGGGGAGGGCATGGAACTGTCACAACGGGCGCGCCTGCGCGCCGGGGACCAGGACGCGCTCGGCGAGGCCTTCGACGCGCACGCCCAGGCCGTGTACGCGTACGCGCTGCGTACCCTGGGGGACTGGGCGGCCGCCGAGGACGTGGTGTCGCTGACCTTCCTGGAGGCCTGGCGCCTGCGCGCCGAACTGCACGGGGGCGACGACGACCTGCGCCCCTGGGTCTTCGGGATCGCCACCAACGTGCTGCGCAACACCGCGCGGGCCACCCGGCGCCACCGGGCCGCGATGGCGCGCCTGGCCGAGCGCGGGGCCGCACCGGACTTCGCCGACGAACTGGTCTCACGGATCGACGACGGCGCCCAACTGGCCGCCGTGCACCGCGCGCTGCCGGGGCTGCGCCGTTCCGAGCGCGAGGTGTTCCGGCTCTGCGTGTGGGTGGGCCTCGACTACGCCTCGGCGGCCGAGGCGCTCGGGGTCCCGGTGGGCACCGTGCGCTCGCGCCTGTCCCGGGCACGGGCCCGGCTGCGCACGCTCGCCGAGAACGAGTTGCACGAGCCGGCGAAACGCCGGGAACCCGCTCCCGCCGTCGGACAGGTACGGGACGGCGGCTTCGAGGCCGCCCGGTCGTTGCAGGAGGAGACCCGATGAACAACTCGCCCGAGCTGCTCCCCGCCGACCGCCGACGGTTCCTGAAGGAGCACCTGATGAGTGAGATCGCCGCCGAGACGAACGCACCGCGACCGCGGCGCAGGCTGGTGTGGCTGGTCGCCGCCCCGCTGGCGGTCGGTGCGCTGGCGGCCGTGACCGTGGTGGCCGCCCCGGAGGGCGGCCACGGCAACGCCGCCCCGGCGGGGCCGGCCTCGTCCGCCCCCACGGCCGCCCCGTCCGCGTCGTCCGCCTCGTCCGCCGCCCCGGCGCCCGAGCCGACCGATCCCGCAGGCCTGCTTGCCCGCGCCGCGAGGGCCGCCGCCAGCAGCCCCGACCCCGGGGCCAGGGGCACCCAGTTCGTCTACCGGCGGGAGCTCCAGGACGGCGCCCGCGAGACCAGGCACGAGCGCAGGTCGTGGTTCGCGGTCGACGGCAGGTCCGGCGGCCTGATCCTGGACCCGACGATGGACAACGGGCGCAGCCCCTGGCCCGCCACACTGTCGGGCGTCCCCGGCGCCCCGCGCACGGCGAGCTTCGACTCCCCCACCTACGAGTTCGTCGCCTCCCTGCCCACCGATCCGCAGCAGCTCCTGAAGCAGCTGCTCTCCTTCGACCGCGCCAAGCGGGTGTCGGGGACGCCGATGACGCCGAAGCTGTACAACCAGTTCGCCTTCGCGGACGTCCAGATGATCTTCCAGAACGTCGGGGCGCCGCCGGCCGTCGCCGGATCGCTCATGGAGGCGGCCGCGAGGATCCCGGGCACGTCCGTGGTCGCCGACGAGGTGGACGCGGCCGGCCGGCACGGCGTCGCGGTGGTCGGCACCAACGGCACCATGCGCGTGGCCCTGGTCTTCGACAGGACGACCGGCGCCTTCCTCGGCGTGCGCGAGGTGCTCCTCTCCGACCTCCCGCCGGCCGGCCCCGACGGCCTGCCGCCCGCGGGCGCCCCGTCCCCGGGCGCCGGGGGCGGCAAGGGCTTCGAGTACGCCTCGGCCGTCCTGACCTCGGCCGTGGTCGACCAACTGGAGGCCGAGCCCGCCAACTGACGGCCCGCCCCGCACAGCCGGGCCCGGAGGCAGCCACGGGGGTGCCGCCTCCGAGCCCGGCGCTCGATTCCGCATGGAGTCGCCGGTCACGGTGGGGGCGAACAGCTCTCCTTCGCCGGCGAGCGGGCGGGGCAGAGTGGAAAGTGTCGTCGATGGTCTGCTGGGCGAGGGCCAGGCCCTCGGCCCCCGGTCAGCCGATGGCGGCGACCGGGCCGTTCCAGGCGTTCTGGTCGATGGTGAGGGAGGAACCGCCGTAGGTCTCCTGCTGGTTGACGGCGTACTGGTGGCCCCGTCGGGAGCCGCTCCACTGACTGGCGGGGAACGGGAAGGTGCTGGTGGTGTCGGCGGTGCCGTCGTAGAGGGCGTACCAGAGGGCGTCGGGGAGGTTGGGGGCGCCGGAGGTGGCGGCCTGGCTCATGGCGAGGGCGCTGGACTTGCTGAAGCCGTAGAAGCCGGCGAAGTAGCCGCGGGAGTGGAGGGCCGCGTCCCAGGCCTGGACGTAGGTGAGGACGGCGGTGCTGCAGGCGGCGTCGGAGGCGTTGTAGGCCTCCATGTCGAGGTAGACGGCACTGCCGGGGCCCATCCCGAGGGCGGAGGCGCCTGAGCGACGACCCGGCGCACCACCACGACGCCGTCGACCCCCG
>NZ_JBEPAK010000070.1:0-28480 GCF_040298565.1 Kitasatospora sp. NPDC001539
GTACGCGGCAACAGCTCGCTGCCGCAACTCGGGCGGGTACTTCATCGGTGCAGCCATGGCAAAGGCTCCCTTCTCACGGCCCATCAGGCCATGTCCGGCAACCTTCCGCACCTCGGGGGAACCTCATGGCCCCAGCGATATCCGTCACTGGGTTGTCCCCACCCATCCAGGCATCGGCCGGAAGCTTGAAGCCGCAGCGGGCAGCAGCTGTCCGAAAGGCCTGGGGATCCGGCTTGCGCGCCCCTGTCTCCTCAGAGACACAGACCGCATTCACGTGATCGAGGATCTTGGCGGCCAGCAACTTGGCTCGCTGGATGTCCGATGCTCCGTTGATCAGGACTCCTACGGGCCAACCTGCGCGGCGCTGGCCAGCGCGGCGGCGTTCACGCTGGGCGCGTTGGTGCCGCTGCTGGCGGTGATGCTGCTGCCGGAGCCGTGGCGGCTTGGGGGTGACGGCGGCGGCGGTGGTGCTCGCGCTGACGCTGTCCGGGTGGACCAGCGCCCGGCTGGGTGGGGTCCGCCCGAGGCCGGCGGTGGCGCGCAACGTCGCGGGCGGGTTGCCGGCGATGGCGGTGACGTACAGCGGAGGCGTGCTGCTGGACGACGTCACGGGGTGAGATCCGCCGGCGAGCGCGGACTTCCGAGCAGGGCCGCGCCCGGTCTCCGCTCGACAGGCGAGCGCACCCGCCCTGTGTTTGTGTGGCTGCAAACCGTTTGGGAGAGGTGAACCGTCGTGACCATGCCCCCGTTCGGATCGAACGATCCGTTCTCCGACCTGCTCAGCCGGTTCTTCGGAATGAGTCCGATGGCCTCTCCGCCCGCCGTGCAGCGGGTCCCGATCGGGCGGCTGCTCAGTGAGTCTTCCCAGGAGCTGCTGGCGCTGGCCGCGCAGCGTGCGGCCGAGGACGGGAGCAGCGACCTCGACACCGCGCACCTGGCCTGGGCGGCCACCCGGGTGGAGCCCTCGCGCCGGATGCTGCGGCGCGCGGGCATCGATCCGGACGAGCTGTCGCGGGACCTGGAGGCGGGGCTGCCGTCCGGCGGCGCGGCGACGTCGGAAGGACGCCCGGCGCTCACTCCCTCGGCCAAGCGGGCCCTGCTGTCCGCGCACGCCCGCTCGCAGGAGGCCGGCGCCTCGTACATCGGTCCGGAGCACATCCTGGGCGCGCTGCTGGAGCAGGAGCGCTCGGGCGCGGGGACGGCGTTGCGCAACGCGGCGCAGTCGCCGGAGGCGCTGAGGTCGGTGCTGGAGGGGCGCGGCCCGGCCGGGGAGCGCGGCGGCTCGGGCGCGCGCCCGAGTGAGACGCCGACGCTGGACGAGTACGGGCGGGACCTCACCGAGGAGGCCCGCTCGGGCCGGCTGGATCCGGTGGTCGGGCGGGCCGAGGAGATCGAGCAGACCGTCGAGATCCTCTCCCGGCGGACCAAGAACAATCCGGTGCTGATCGGTGAACCGGGTGTCGGCAAGACCGCGATCGTCGAGGGGCTGGCCCAGCGGATCGTCTCCGGGGACGTGCCGCAGAGCCTCCGCGACAAGCGGGTGGTCGCGCTGGACCTGACCGCGCTGGTGGCCGGGTCCAAGTACCGGGGCGAGTTCGAGGAGCGGCTGAAGAACGTCATCGACGAGGTCACGGCGGCCGAGAAGAGCGTGATCCTGTTCCTGGACGAGTTGCACACCGTGGTCGGCGCGGGCGGTGGCGGCGAGGGCTCGATGGACGCCGGCAACATCCTCAAACCGGCCTTGGCAAGGGGCGAGTTGAGCGTGGTCGGCGCGACCACGCTGGACGAGTACCGCAAGCACGTGGAGAAGGACGCCGCGCTGGAGCGCCGGTTCCAGCCGGTGCTGGTGCCCGAGCCGAGCGTCGAGGAGACGATCGAGATCCTGCGGGGGCTGCGCGACGCGTACGAGGCGCACCACCAGGTGCGGTTCAGCGACGAGGCGCTGGACGCGGCGGCGACGCTCTCCGACCGCTACGTCAGCGACCGCTTCCTGCCGGACAAGGCGATCGACCTGCTGGACCAGGCCGGGGCGCGGGTGCGGTTGCGCAGTCTCAGCGGTTCCACGGAGGCCACGTCGGTGCAGGACCGGATCACCAAGCTCAAGCGGGAGCTGGACGAGGCCGTGGCGGACGAGGAGTTCGTGCGGGCCGCCAACCTGAAGACCGAACTGCGGCAGACCGAGGAGGAGTTGGCGGCCATCGCCGAGTCCCGCGAGGAGGTCGTCGACGTGACGGCCGACGACATCGCCCAGGTGCTTTCCTCCCGGACGGGCATTCCGGTCGCCGAACTGAACGCGACCGAGAAGGAGCGGCTGCTCAAGCTCGAGCAGCACCTGCACCAGAAGGTGATCGGCCAGGACGAGGCGGTCACCGCCGTCGCCCAGGCGGTGCGCCGCGGCCGGGCCGGGATGGGCGATCCGGAGCGGCCGACCGGCTCCTTCCTCTTCCTTGGGCCGACCGGCGTCGGCAAGACCGAGCTGGCGAAGGCGCTGGCGGAGCTGCTGTTCGGTGATCCGGACCGGATGATCCGCTTCGACATGAGCGAGTTCCAGGAGAAGCACACCGTCTCCCGGCTGGTCGGCTCCCCGCCCGGGTACGTCGGCTACGAGGAGGCGGGGCAGCTGACCGAGGCGGTGCGCCGCAAGCCGTACAGCGTGCTGCTCTTCGACGAGGTGGAGAAGGCCCACCCGGACGTCTTCAACCTGCTGCTCCAGGTGCTGGACGACGGTCGGCTCACCGACGCCCAGGGGCGTACGGTCGACTTCCGCAACACCGTGGTGATCATGACCAGCAACATCGGCTCGCAGCGGATCCTGGACCACTCCGGGAACGTCGACGAGATCCGGGACGACCTGATGCGGGACCTGCGCGGGCAGTTCCGGCCGGAGTTCCTCAACCGGATCGACGAGGTGATCGTCTTCCACGCGCTCACCCGGAAGGACCTGGTGTCGGTCGTCGACCTGCTGCTGGAGCGCTCCCGGCGCCGGCTGCGGGCGCAGGACGTGCAGCTGGAGGTCACCGAGGCGGCCAAGGAGTTCCTGGTCAACCGCGGATACCAGCCGGAGTTCGGGGCCCGGCCGCTGCGCCGGACGATCCAGTCGGAGCTGGACAACCGGATCTCCAACCTCCTGCTGGAGGGCACCGTGCAGGAGGGGGACACGCTGATCGCGGACGTGAGCGACGGGGAGTTGGTGGTGTCGCTGGCGCGGCCGGAGGCGTCCGCGGGCTTCGAGGGGGCGGGGGAGGGCACCGGGGCCGCGGTCGGGAGTGCGTCCGGGGCGGCGTCCGGGTCCGCGTCCGGGGCGGCGGTCACCGAGAGCTGAGCTGGTGAGGGTGTCGGCGGCCTCGCGGGTGGCTGAGGGTTCGGGCGTACTCCAGCGGGAGTACGCCCGAACGCCACTGGTGGAGGACGTGCGGGGGCGGGGCGCTGGTCTAGCGTTCCGGGCATGATGCCGCCCATGTCCCAGCCGCCGGAGCGGGAGCCCGAGCCCGAGCGGGCGACGGAGCCCGAGCCGGAGCCCGAGCGGGAGCTCGAGCAGGAGCGGGAACGGGAGCCCGAGTCGGAGCCGGTGCCCGAGCCGCCCCCGGGACACCCGCCGCCCCCGGGACACCCGCCGACCCCGGCGCAGCCGCCGCCCCCGGGCCGGCCGCCCGGGCCGTGGCGTCCGCCGTGGGCGCGCGCGGCCGGGGCGGGCCTGCCGGTGGGGCTGGCGGCGGCGGTCGCGGTGGTGCAGGTGGTCGGATCGACCTTCGCCGCGCACGACGCCAGGGGCCGGGCGCCGCTGGACGCCTTCGGCTACCTGCTGCTGCTGGCCGGGCCGGCCCTGCTGGTGCTCCGCGGACGCCGTCCGGTCGCGGTGGTGGCCGGCACCTCGGTGGTCACGGCCGCCTACCTGGCCGCCGGGTACCCGTACGGGCCGGTCTTCGTCAGCTGGCTGATCGCGTGCTGCGCGGCGATCGGAGGCGGCCACCGCCGGGCGGCCTGGCTCGGCCTGGGCGGGGTCTACCTGGCGCACGTCCTGACTACCTTCGCCGTGCCCGCCGGCTGGCAGCGCGCCAGCCCGCCGTCCGGGAACGTCTGGCTGCCCGAACTCGGGCTGCTCGCCTGGCTGTTGCTGGTGATGGCGATCGCCGAGATCGTCCGCTTCCGGCGCGAGCGGATCGCCGCCCACCGGGCCTACCGGCAGCAGCTGGAGCAGCGCCGGGCCAACGAGGAACGCCTCAAGATGGCGCGGGAGTTGCACGACATCCTCGCCCACAGCCTGTCGCTGATCAACATCCAGGCCGGGGTCGCGCTGGCGCTGCTCGACCGGCGGCCGGAGGAGGCCCGCACCGCGCTGGTCACCATCAAGTCGACCAGCAAGGAGGCGCTCGGCGAGGTCCGGCAGGTGCTCGCCACCCTGCGCGGGCCGGGGGCGGCGCCGCGCGGTCCCGCGCCGGGGCTGGCCCGGCTGGACGAGCTCACCGAGCAGGCCGACCGGGTGGGCCTGGCGGCCGAGGTGCACGAGTACGGCGAGCGCCGCCCGCTGTCCGCCGCCGTCGACCTCACCGCCTTCCGGATCGTCCAGGAGGCGCTGACCAACGTGGTCCGGCACTCGGTGGCCCGCGAGGCGGTCGTGGTGCTGGACTGGCGGGACCCGGCCGTGCTGGTCGTCCGGGTCGAGGACCCTGGGCCCGCGGTGGTCGGCGACGCCGGCGGTTCCGGCAGCGGGCTGGTCGGCATGCGGGAACGCGCGGGTGCGTTCGGTGGCACCATCACGGCGGGGCCGCTGCCCGGTGGCGGTTTCCGGGTCCGGGCGGAGCTGCCGACACCGAAGGCGGGGAGTGAGTGATTCGGGTACTGCTGGCGGATGACCAACTGCTGGTCCGGGCGGGCTTCCGGGCCCTGCTGGACCTGCAGGACGACCTCACCGTGGTCGGTGAGGCGGACGACGGAGAGGCGGCCGTGCGGCTCGCCCGCGAACTGGTGCCGGACGTCGTGCTGATGGACGTCCGGATGCCGAGGATGGACGGGCTGGAGGCGACCAGGCGGATCGCCGGGGACCCTGCGCTGTCCTCCGTACGGGTGGTCGTGCTGACCACCTTCGAGCTGGACGAGTACGTCTTCGAGGCGTTGCGCTCGGGTGCGGCGGGCTTCCTGGTCAAGGACACCGAGCCGGCCGACCTGCTGCGGGCGGTCCGGGTCGCGGTGGCGGGGGACGCGTTGCTCTCGCCGGGGGTGACCAGGCGGTTGATCGGGGAGTTCGCGGCCCGGTCGAAGGGGCCCGAGGAGGCGCCGGAGGGGCTGTCGGACATCTCGATGCTGACCGAGCGGGAGCGCGAGGTGCTGGCGCTGGTCGGGATGGGGCTGTCCAACGAGGAGATCGCCCGGCGGCTGGTGGTCAGCCCGCTGACGGCGAAGACGCACGTCAGCCGGGCGATGGTGAAGCTCGGGGCGCGGGACCGGGCGCAGCTGGTGGTACTGGCCTACGAGTCGGGGCTGGTGCGGCCGGGTTGGCTGGGCTGACGGGCCGGTCGGCGGCTACTTCCGTACTCCCGGCCCGGCGTGTCGCGGGGCGTCCGTACTCTCCAGGGAGTATCCCAACTGCCGCTGCCGGTAGGACGCGTGATGAGACCCCTCGGCGGGATGCTCAAGGCACCTCGGGAACGAACCCGAGGTCCTGAAGCCCCACCACCGAGGAGTTGAAGCGCGATGTACACGCAGCTCGCAGACTGGCACGGTCCCGGTCCGTGGATCCTGCTCGTCCCCCTGGTCTGGATCGCCGTCGTGATCCTGGTGATCGCCCTGCTGCGGCGGACGGTCTGGCGGCGCCGCGGCTGCGGCTACGGCGTCGGGCCCGGATCCGTCGCGGAGCACCCGCTCGCCGTCCTCGGCCGCCGCTACGCCGAGGGCGACATCGACGCGGAGGAGTACCGCGCCAAGCGGGCCGTGCTGACGGAACCGACCAGGGACGCACCCGGGGGCGGGGGTGGGACGTGACCACCCTCGACCTCGCCCCGGGCACCGCCGTCCGCGCCGCGGACGCCGGGAAGGCCGACGGCGTCGGCGGCCTCGAGGTCCGGGCCGTGGAGCGCGGTGCCCGCCGTGGCCGCCGGCTACCGGCCGGCGGCCGGTCCGGTCCGGGCTTGCAGGGGCACCTCGCGCAGCAGCGGGTTCGGGAGCCCCCGCTTGCGCCACTCGCGCGGGTAGCCGAGCGAGACCTCCTCGAACGGGACGCCGTCGTAGCTGGTCTTGCGCGGGATGTGCAGGTGGCCGTAGATCATCGCGGCCGTGTTGAAGCGGCGGTGCCAGTCGGCGGTCAGCTCGGTGCCGCACCACTGGGCGAACTCCGGGTACCAGAGCACCTCGGTGGGGTGGCGGACCGTCGGGTAGTGGTTCACCAGGACGAGCGGGACGTCCGGATCGCAGGCGGCGAGCCGCTGTTCGGTCAGCCGGACCCGCTCGCGGCACCAGGAGTCCAGGTCCGGGAACGGGTCCGGGTGGAGCATCCGCTCGTCGGCGCAGACGACACCGCTCTCGTAGGCGGCCGCCAGGGACTCCTCCTTGGTGGTCGTGCCTGGGGCGCGGAAGGTGTAGTCGTACAGGAGGAACATCGGGGCGATCCGGACCGGGCCGCCGGCACCCTGCCAGAGCGGGTACGGGTCCTCGGGGGTCACGACGCCGAGGCCGCGGCACAGCTCCACCAGGTGCTCGTAGCGGGCCACACCGCGGAGCTGGACCGGGTCCTGGGGGTGGGTCCACAGCTCGTGGTTGCCGGGCGCCCAGATGACCCGGGCGAATCGCTCGGCGAGCAGGCCGAGCGCCCACTCGATGCTCGTGGTGAGTTCGGCGATGTCTCCGGCGACGATCAGCCAGTCGTCGGGGTGGCCGGGCTGGAGCTTCTCCACCAGGTCGCGGTTCTCCTGGTAGGTGATGTGCAGATCGCTCACCGCGAGCAGCCGCCCGGCCGCCCCGGTGGGCTCCGGCTGCGCGTCGCTGTGGAACTCGGTAGTCACTCCTGCCCCCTGTGGTCACCCGGCCGATGTGGCCACCCTACGTGGCGGGCGCGGACCATGGGCCGGGTTGGCGTGATCACCCGTCCGAGGCCGAGGTCGAAATCCGGATCGACGTCCCGGTCGACGTCCCGGTCGACGTCCGGGTCGACGTTGAGGTCGACGTCGAGGCACGGGCGTCGCGTTCGGATCGGGCAGCCGGCCGGAACGCCGCTCAGGAGCTGATGTCGATGAGCACACCGTGGGAGGTGGCGGTGGTCACGGCGAGGATGACCAGCGACGTGATGCCGAGGGCCAGGCCGAGGAAGGCGCGGCCGCGGCGGCTGGTGCCCCGGATCAGCGCCAGCGTGGCGAGGGTGATGGCGATCGGGCCGAGGACGATGTTGAACAGCAGCAGGCTCGGGAGGCCGAGGAGGAAGGAGGCGACGGCCAGACTGTCAGCCTCGGCCGTGCCCTGACGGCCGGTGGCCGCGAGGCTGGCGCCCGTACGGTTGGCGTCCCTTCGGCTGCTGCCCGTGGGGCTGGTGCTGGTGTCGCGGCCGGCGCTCGGGCGGTCGGCGGCGACCGGGCCGGTGGTGCCCGTGGTGGTCCGGTGGCTGATGGCGCGTTCGGTGAAGGTGCTCATGGCGGTGGTGGTCCTCTCGATTGGAGCGGACGGATCGTCTGGGTCGAGCGGTTGCCGGGGCTACTCGGGTCGAGCGGGCGCGCCGGTTCGGTCAGCTCGGCCGAAGCCCGGTGGCTCCCCGCTCAGCGGTGCCGGAGGCGGGAGATGCCCTCGCGGGCGCCGAAGCCGAGCAGCCAGGCGCTGATCGCGGCGGCGGCGGCGAGGAAGACCGGGAGGGGCAGGTGGGCGGCGGTACCGATCAGGACGCCCATGGCGACCAGGGCGGAGAACAGGATCACGACTGACTCCTTCAGCTGCGGGTGCGGCTGTGCCGGCTTCGGTTGACAAGTGTTCACTGACTTCGAGTCCCACTGTACGCCGACTGGCCAAGTTCGGCAAACGACTGTTTACTGAATGGCGTGAGTCACACCGTAGGGGCCAGACAGGCCCAGAAGCAGCAGAGTCGGCGAGCCTTGCTGGATGCGGGGTTGCACCTGCTCGCCGACCAGAACCTGGCGAGTCTGGGTGTCCGCGAGGTCACCCGCGAGGCCGGACTGTCCCCGGCCGCCTTCTACCGGCACTTCCCGGACCTCGCGGCCCTCGGCGTCGCGCTGGTCGAGGAGTCGCTGGCCAGCCTCCACGTCATGATCCGCTCGGTCCTCGCCGAGGCCGGTGGTGCCGAGGAGCTGATCGACCGGGCCGTGGAGGTGATCCAACAGCACGTCCGCGAGCACCGGCCGCATGTGCGGTTCCTGGCGCGCGAGCGCCACGGCGGCGTGCGCCAGGTGCGTGAGGCGATCGACGCCGAACTGGGCCGCTTCGCCGCCGAGGTGGGGTCGGCGCTGGCGCTCCAGCCGGTCTCGCGGGGGTGGAGCGAGCAGGACCTGCGCATGCTCGCCGAGTTGTACGTGGATCACATGGTGTCGACCGCCTCCGCCCTGCTGGAGGCCCAGGAGGTGGGTCCCGACCGGGAGCGGCGGATCGCCGACACGGCCCGCCTGCAGTTGCGCCTGATCAGCCTGGGGCGGCGCCACTGGCAAGGGATCTGAGCGGCCGACGGGTCCGGCGGCCCTGGCGGGGCTGGCCGGGGGCCGGGCGGCGCTGACCGGGGGCTGGACGGTGCTCTGCGGCCGGGGCGTTTCCTTTGTCTGGTCTTGACTCTTGACAGCAAGTCATGTCCGCGACAGCTTTGGTGGACCCCCACATCGAGAGGTCTCTCATGAAGAAGCCGCTCATCGGCATGCTCGCCACGCTCCTGGTCGCCGGGGCCACCGCCCTCGCCGGTGCCTTACCGGCGCAGGCCGCCGGCGCCGCCCAGGCCCCCGAAATCGTCCAGGCCGCGGCGGCAGACACCGCCAAGGCCGCCCCTCCGGTCGCCGTCAACTTCGCCGGAACGGTCGCGCTCAGCAACTGCTCCGGGTCCCTGGTGCGGATGCCGGGTTCGGCGGCGACCGACCCGGCGCTGGTGCTCTCCAACGGCCACTGCCTGGAGTCGGGCATGCCCGGCCCCGGTGAGGTCGTCCTCAACCAGCCCTCCAGTCGGACCTTCACCCTGCTCAGCTCCACCGGCGCGCGCCTCGCCACCTTGCGCGCGAGCAAGGTGGTGTACGGCGCCATGACCGACACCGACGTGTCGATCTACCAGCTGAACACCAGCTACTCCTCGATCAAGTCGCGCTACGGGATCTCCCCGCTGACCATCGCCGACACCCACCCCACCCGGGGCGCGGACATCCGGGTCGTCTCCGGGTACTGGAAGAAGATCTACTCCTGCTCGATCGACGGCTTCGCCTACCGCCTGCACGAGGCCGACTGGACCTTCAAGGACTCGGTCCGCTACACCTCGGGCTGCAACGTGATCGGCGGTACCTCCGGCTCGCCGGTGGTCGACACCGCGACCGGACTGCTGGTCGCCGTGAACAACACGATCAACGAGAACGGCGAGTCCTGCACCCTCGACAACCCTTGTGAGGTCGACCAGAGCGGCGCGGTGACGGTCCACCAGGGGATCGGCTACGCCCAGGAGACCTACGGGATCCCCGCCTGCTTCGCCTCCGGCAACCGCTTCGACCTCACCCTGCCGGGGTGCACCCTTCCCCGCCCGTGAGCCCGGAGTCCCTCGCACGCCCCGCCGAACGCCCGACCCGCCCGTAGCACCCCCCGGCACCCTGCCGTGACGGGCAGCCGACCGGCCGACGGAACCGAGGCACCCCTGACCAGCACAACTCCCCGATGGGCCACCCGCGACCAGGCGGGTGGCCCATTCGGCCGTCCACGAGGCGACCGCCGCACCACCCGCACCGGAGCCGCACCACCCGCACCGGAACTGCACCACCGCACCGGAGCCGCACCACCGCGCCGGAGCCGCACCACCCGCACCGGAGCCGCACCACCCGCACCGGAGCCGCACCACCCGTACCCGGAACCGTGCCGATGAGGCCGGCTCCAGCACCGTTGACGTTGACGAGATGGAGAGTTGATGACCGCCAGGCTGAGAAGACTGCTGGTTTCCGTCCTGCTGATACCGATGTTCGCGATCAGCGGCCTGGCCACCCCGGCCTCCGCCGCCGCGCCGGACGCCGGGGCCGCGGGCGCCGCCCACGGCCGTAGCCCGGCCGACGACCCGAATGCCGACATTAAGGACCGCCTGGCGGCGATCCCCGGGGTGACCATCACCGAGGAGAAGCCGACCACCACCGGCCACCGCTACTTCCTGGCCACCTACACCCAGCCGATCGACCACTTCCGCCCCTGGCTGGGCACCTTCCAGCAGCGCTTCAGCGTGCTGCACCGCGGCTACGACCGCCCGACCGTCTTCTACACCAACGGCTACACGCTCGGCACCAGCCCGTCCCGGACCGAGCCCACCCGGCTGGTGGACGGCAACCAGGTCTCCATCGAGTACCGCTTCTTCACCCCGTCCCGCCCCGAGCCGGCCGACTGGACCAAGGCCGGCATCCGTCAGCAGGCCGCCGACTCCCACAAGCTGGTGACCGCGCTGAAGCGGATCTACCAGCAGGAGTGGCTCTCCACCGGCGCCAGCAAGGGCGGGATGTCCTCCACCTACTACCGCCGGTTCTACCCGGACGACGTGGCGGGCACGATCGCCTACGTCGCGCCGAACAACACCGACGTCAGCGACTACTCGGCCTACACCGAGTTCTTCCGCACCGTCGGCACCCCGGAGTGCCGCGCCAGGCTGAACGCCGCCCAGCGCGAGCTGCTGGTGCGCCGCGACCGCCTGGAGGCCCGCTACATCGCGGACAACAAGGCGGCCGGCTCCACCTTCGACACCCTGGGCACCCCGGACCGCGCCTACGAGGCCGGCGTGCTCGACGTGGTCTGGGCGTTCTGGCAGTACAGCCTGGAGTCGGACTGCGCGAAGGTGCCGGTCGCCGCAACCGCGACCGACGACGAGCTGTACGCCTGGTTCGACGCGCAGTCGGGCATCACGGGCAACAGCGACCAGTCGCTGGCGAAGTACACCGCGTACTACTACCAGGCCGCGACCGAGCTGGGTGCGCCGTTCTTTGACGTCTCGTACCTGAAGGACCAACTGCACTACGACTACAAGGAGCTCTACTCGGCCCGCTCGTACGTGCCGAAGGAGATCCCGACCGTCTTCAACCCGTACGCGATGCCCGACATCGACCGCTGGGTGAAGCGCGAGGGCGAGCGGATCATGTTCGTCTACGGCGGCAACGACCCGTGGGGCGCCAAGCCGTTCCACCTGGGCCGGGGCAGTGACGACAGTTACGTCTACACCGTGCCCGGCGGCAACCACGGTTCCAACATCGGCACGCTGCCGGCCGACCAGTCGGCGGAGGCGACCGCCAAGGTGCTGGAATGGGCCGGCCTGGGTGACCAGGACAACGCCGGATCGCAGGCCAAGTCGCCGCGGCTGATCCCGTCCTTCGGCCCGCTCGACGTCGAGGGCCAGCGGCTGGAGCAGGAGCGCCGCCCGCTGTAGGGCGCGAGTGACCGGCACCGGCGAAGCCGTACGCCACCAGCAGGCCGCCCCGACCGGGGCGGCCTGCTGCGTTCCGTCCGGGAAGCGCGCGCCCCTCCCCGAAGCAGTGAATCAGTGCTTCAATACTTCCATGGCCTACCGACGCACTCCAGCCGTACAAGCCCGCCTGGACGCCCAGCGGGAGACGGTCCTGCAGTCGGCGGTCGGCCTGCTCGCCGAACGCGGCTACGGCGGCTGCAGCATGGCCGCCGTCGCGGACCGCGCCGGGATCGCCACCGGCAGCCTCTACCAGCACTTCGCCAACAAGGCCGAACTCTCGGTGGAACTCTTCCGCCGGGTGGTGACCCGGGAGATCGAGGCGGTCAACGCCGCCGTAGCCCGCCGGGACACCCCGCAGCAGCGGATCGCCGCCGTGGTGGAGACCTTCGCCACCCGCGCCCTGCGCGCACCCAGGTTGGCGTACGCGCTGCTGGTCGAGCCGGCCGACGCGGTGGTGGACGGCGAGCGACTGGTCTTCCGGCGGGCGTTCCGGGACGTGATCGCCACCGAGATCGCCGCCGCCGTGGCGAACGGCGAACTCCCGGAGCAGGACCCGGTGCTGACCGCCGCCGCCCTGGTCGGTGCGGTCGGCGAGGCCCTGGCGGGCCCGCTCGCCGCCGCGCCGAGCGGAACCGCGCCGCGCGGCGCCGCACCGACCCGGGCCGCCGTGCCGGTTGGCCCCGCCGCGCCGGACGATTCTGACGAGCGGAGCGGCCCCGCCGACCCCGACCCCGACCCCGACTCCGGCCCCGACCCCGACTCCGACCACGCCCACGATCACGACGTCACGGTGCACAGCGACAACGCCACGGTGGTCCCCGCCCTGGTCTCCTTCACCCTGCGTGCCCTGGGAGGACGCGATGACAGCGACGCATGAGGTCACCAACCAGGTGCCCCTGCCGTACGGACACGACACCGCCGCCGACCCGACCCTGCTCGCCGCCCTGGAGCGGGCCGGTGCCGGCTGGGCGGAGCCGGAGCTGCGCGAGCTCGGCCGCCTGGCCGGCTCCGAGCAGGCCGCGGAGTGGGGCCGGCTGGCGAACGAGAACCCGCCCGTGCTGCGCACCCACGACCGCTTCGGCCACCGGATCGACGAGGTCGAGTTCCACCCGTACTGGCACGAGCTGATGCGCACCGCCGTCTCGTACGGGCTGCACGCCGCACCCTGGCGGGACGACCGGCCCGGCGCCCACGCCGCCCGCGCCGCCAAGTTCTACGTCTGGGGCCAGGTCGAGGCCGGCCACACCTGCCCGATCTCGATGACCTACGCGGCGGTCCCCGCGTTGCGTCGGAACCCGGCCCTGGCCGCCGAGCTGGAGCCGCTGCTGGCCGCCACCGAGTACGACTTCGGGCTGTGCGAGCCGCGCACCAAGCGCGGACTGATCGCCGGCATGTCGATGACCGAGAAGCAGGGCGGCTCCGACGTCCGTACCAACACCACCACCGCGACCGCGAACGCCGACGGCACCTACCGGTTGACCGGCCACAAGTGGTTCACCTCGGCGCCGATGTCCGACCTCTTCCTGACCCTCGCCCAGGCGCCCGGCGGCCTCAGCTGCTTCGTGCTGCCGCGCGTCCTCCCGGACGGCAGCCGCAACCGGCTGCACCTGATGCGGCTCAAGGACAAGCTCGGCAACAAGTCCAACGCCTCCGCCGAGCTGGAGTACGACGGGGCCGTCGGCTGGCTGGTCGGCGAGGAGGGCCGGGGCGTGCCGACCATCATCGAGATGGTCAACATGACCCGCCTGGACTGCACCGTCGGCGCCGCCTCCGGGATGCGCTACGGCGCCACCCGGGCGGTCCACCACGCCCTGCACCGGCGGGCGTTCGGCAAGGCGCTGGTCGACCAGCCGCTGATGCGCAACGTGCTGGCCGACCTGGTGGTGGAGTCCGAGGCGGCCACCGCGGTCGCGATGCGGCTGGCCCAGGCCACCGACCTCGCCCTGGCCGGTGACGAAACCCAGGCGCTGGTACGGCGATTGGGCCTCGCGGTGGCCAAGTACTGGGTGTGCAAGCGTGGGCCGGCGCACGCGGCCGAGGCCCTGGAGTGCCTGGGCGGCAACGGCTACGTCGAGGAGTCCGGGATGCCCCGGCTCTACCGCGAGGCGCCGTTGGTGTCGATCTGGGAGGGGTCCGGCAACGTCGCCGCGCTGGACGCGCTGCGCGCCATGGCCAAGCGCCCGGAGACGGTCGAGGCCTTCTTCGGTGAACTCGACGCGGCCGCCGGCGCGGACCGCCGACTGGACGCCGCCGTCGGCGAACTGCGCAAGCAGCTCGCCGACTCGAGCGATCTCGAGTTCCGCACCCGGCGACTGGTCGAATCGATGGCCCTGACCTTCCAGGGGGCGCTGCTGGTCCGCCACGGCAGCCCGGCGGTGGCCGACGCGTTCTGCGCGACCCGCCTGGGCGGCGACCACGGGGCGGCCTTCGGCACCCTGCCCTCCGGTGCCGACACCGCCGCGATCATCGACCGCGCCCGCCCGGTGCCCGCGTGAGCGCCGACGACCCGAGCGCTCGGCACTCCGCCGGCGACCCGAGCGCCCGGCATTCCGCCGGCGACCCGAGCGCCCGGCGTTCCGCCGCCGAAGAGGCAACGGCGGTAAGGGAGTTCTGGCAGATCCTGGGCGTGCCCGGCCTGATCGACGTGCACACCCACTTCATGCCGAAGAACGTCATGGACAAGGTGTGGGCGTACTTCGACGCGGCCGGCCCGCTGGTGAACCGGCCCTGGCCGATCACCTACCGCGAGGCCGAGGAGCAACGCGTCCTGCGGCTGCGGCAGTTCGGCGTCCGGGCGTTCACCTCGATGCTCTACCCGCACAAGCCCGGCATGGCGGTCTGGCTGAACGCGTGGGCCGCCGACTTCGCCGCCCGTACCCCCGACTGCCTGCACACCGCGACGTTCTTCCCCGAACCAGGGGCGGCCGGGTACGTGGCGCGGGCGATCGAGGACGGCGCCCGGGTGTTCAAGGCGCACCTCCAGGTCGGCGGCTACGACCCGACGGACGAGCGCCTGGACGGGGTCTGGGGGCTGCTCGCCGAGACCGGCACTCCGGTGGTCACCCACTGCGGCTCCGGACCGGTGCCGGGCAAGTTCACCGGGCCCGGCCCGATCGGCGAGGTGCTGGCCCGGCACCCGGGACTGGTCCTGGTCGTCGCGCACCTCGGCATGCCCGAGTACCGCGACTTCCTGGACCTGGCCGAGCGCCACCCGGACGTCAGGCTGGACACCACCATGGCGTTCACCGACTTCGCCGAGGCCGACGTCCCGTTCCCGCGCGACGAACTGCCGCGGTTGCGCGCGCTGCGGGAGCGCGTCCTGCTCGGCAGCGACTTCCCCAACATCCCCTACCGGTACGTCCACCAACTGGAGGCGCTGGCCGGGCTGGGACTGGGGGAGGAGTGGCTGCGGGCGGTCTGCCACGACAACGCGGCGACCCTGTTCGACCTCGGCTGACCGCCCCGCCGCCGGCCGCGGGCTGAGCGCCTCCGCGCCACTCGACGGCCGGCTACCCAGGCCGCGGTCAGCCGCCCACGCCGCCGGTCGGCCGTTCTCAGCCCCAGCCCCAGCCTGCCACCCTCGCCCTTCGCCCCAGCCCCAGCCCCAGCCCGCCCGCCACCCTCGCCCCCGCCCTCAGCCGATCGCCCGCAGCACGCCCAGCGCGTCCGCGTGCAGCCCGGGCGCGGCGGCCAGGAAGCTGTCGGAGCCGGCCGTCCAGGCCGCCCCGGCGGCGTCCGTCACCGTCGCCCCCGCCTCGCTCGCGATCAGCGCGCCGGGCAGCAGGTTGCCCGCGTCCGCGCCGTACTCCCAGAACAGCGCGAGGTGCCCGGAACCCACCTGGGCCACCTGGAGGGCGGTCGGGCCGAGGTTGCGCACGGCCAGGACCGATCCCGCCATCGCGGACAGCGACTCGCCGGCCCGGCGCAGCGCCACCGGGTCGTCGGCGATCCCGGGCGGCTGGCTGGTCGCCGCGACCGTCGCCGCCAGGTCGCGTTCCAGGGGAGCGATCGGGCGCCCGTCCAGCTGGGCCCCGCCGCCCAGCACCGCCCGGTAGGTGCGGCCCGCGCCGAACAGTTCCGGGGCGTGCACCACGGCCAGGACCGCCACGCCGTCCCGTACCAGCGTTGCCGTCACGGCCCAGTGCGGTTGTCCGAGCAGGTACTGCACCGCTCCGTCGGTCGCGTCGCAGACCCACCACTCGCCCGCGTTGGGCACCGATCCCTCGAACTCCTCCGAGAGCCAGCCGGCCTGCGGGTACCGGGCGGTCAGCCGTTCGCGCAGCTCGGCGGCGGCCGGGCCGTCCGACTCCGCGAAGCGCGCCGCCGCCTCGTCGAGCGTGCGCGCAGGCGTCGGCTCGGCCGGCCGCGCGGCCGCCAGCTTCCCGCCCACCTCGCGCACCGCGGCCTCCACGGCCTCCGCCAGCGACCACAGTTCGTCCGTCACAGCGTCTCCTCCGTCTCCGCGGCCGGCCCGTTCCGTCCGCACAGGACAAGGAGTACCGTCGTGCCTGCCGAACAGGACGCCAAGAGGCTCACAGTGACGGGGATCGGACATCATGGACCTGGAGACGACTGATCCGGACACCGTGCTGGACCAGCTGGACCGCCGACTGATCACCGCGCTGCAACTGGACGGGCGGGCGGAGCCGGGGCGGCTCGCCGAGGTGCTGGGCGTCTCCGCCCGGACGGTCACCCGTCGCCTCGCCCGGATGCGGCAGGCCGGGGTGCTGCGCGTGGTCCGGATGCCCGATGTCGAGGACGCCGCGGTGGGCGCGCTGCTGCTGCGGGTCCGGGTCCTGCGCGGCCGGGTGGACGCGATCGCCCAGGCGCTGGCCGACCGCTCCGACGTGCCCTTCGTCGACGTGATGCTCGGCGGCCACGAGGTCGGCGCGGTGATGCTGAGCGACGCCGGCTCCCGCGACCGGCTCCTGTACGGGCAACTGCCCGCGACCGGCGCCGTCACCGAGACCACCACCCACGCCGTGCTGCACGCCTTCGCCGACGCCGGGCAGTGGCAGGCCGGCTACCTGACCGAGCAGGAGGCCGCCGCCCTCGCCCGTCCCGTCCCCGCACGCCCCGCCGCGCCGCCGCCGCTGGACGAGCTGGACCGCGCCCTGCTGGAGCGGCTCGGCGTGGACGCCCGGCAGTCCCACGCGGTGCTGGCCGCGGCGGTCGGCGCGCCCGAGTCGACCGTACGGCGCCGACTGCACCGGCTGGACGCGGCCGGACTGCTGCGCACCCACACCACGGTGGACCCGAGGCTGCTCGGCATGGCGGTGGACGCCAACCTCTGGCTGGACGTGCCGCCCGCCCGGCTCGCCGCGGTGGGCACCGAGCTCGCCCGCCACCCGCAGGTGCACGGTGTGTTCGCGACCAGCGGCCCGACCAACCTGCTGGCGACGATCTTCTGCCCGGACCACGGCGGCCTCTACCGCTTCCTCACCGACACCCTCGGCCCGCTCGGAGTCACCCGCGCCGAAACCACGATCACGGCCCGCGCGGTGAAGCGGGCCGGCGTGCTGCTGCGCCAGCCCCGCCGCTCACGCGCCGCTGGCCTCACGGCCGCCCGCTAGTGCCGCGTCAGGATGCCCGTGCCCGGTCCTCGATACGGTGAGGCCGTGAGCGGAAGAGACCAGCCAGACCTGGACGAGATCGAGTGGTGGCTCTCCGCCGCAGCCGAGGGGCGCGTGAGCCGGGAGTCAGCCGACCGGTGGGCCGGGCGTTGGTTCCTCGATGACGAACGGGAATGGGACGACCTGTCACTGTGGGCGCTGGCGCTCCTTCACGGGATCGATCTGCGGCCGGGGCCCGAGGAGCCGTACCTGCACGACGACGAGCAGGTACGAGAGTGGCTGGAGGAGCTTCGGAGGCGCCGCGCCAGGTAGCGCACGCCGGGAGGCTTCCGTCCTGGCACTGGTCGGTGGCAGTCGGGAGGCATCGCTCTTGCCGGTCAGGCCCGGCGCAATGCCTTCACCATCACGAGTTCCCTGCTCGTCCCGTCGGGCAGGACGTCGCCGGGCTCTCTCGCGGCGATGAACCCGCTGCGCCGGTAGAGGGTGAGGGTGGCCTCGTTGCCGGGGAGCACCGCGAGCTTCAACACCGCTCCGCCTGACTCCAGAGCCCAGGTCTCCACTGCCGCGATCAGCCGGGTGCCGATCCCGCGGCCCCGCGCCCCGGAACTGACCCAGACGGACCTCAGCTCCCTGGTGTCGCGGTCGCCGGGGAGGCCGCTGGCCATGCCGACGGCGCGGCCGTCCAGCAGCGCGGCGACATGGTGGGCGCCGGGGATCTCCAGGCGGGCACGCCGGCGTTCTTCCTCGCCTCTGTGCCAGTCGGCGAGCCGGGACTTGAAGGCGTGCGGTGCATCTTCCAGCGCCGCAAGGCGGAGCGTCCGCAACAGCGGCCAGTCGTCTGTCGTGAGGAGCCGCAGAGTCACCATGCCGACGAGTCTGTCGCACGGGAACGGCCCACCCTGATCACGCCCCGCGTCCCAGAGCGTTCCTCGCGTCGCTCCGTCCGTCCTGACAGTGCCGGGAGCTTCAACCGGCGCCGTTCGCCGGGTTGTTCGTCACGCGCCGACGGTCTCACGGCCGGCCGCTAGCGGTCCGGGCCCACGGCGGACTGCAGGTAGCGGACGGTCGTCGTGTCGGCCGGCAGGAAGGTCTCGATGGAGAGCTCGGCGACGGTGACGTCCAGCGGGGTGTTGAAGGTCGCGGTGGTCGACAGGAAGGACAGCACCTGCCCGTCGTGCCGGATCCGCAGCGGCAGGGCGATCGGGCAGCCCTGGGCGGTGCCCGGCGCTCCGGCCGGCGCTCCGGCCGGCGCCTCCGCCGGGGCCTCCGCCTGGGCGTCGGCCGGGTCTCCGGCCGGCTCGGGGTAGCCGCTGACCTCCTCGTACAGTCGCCGGAGCGGTTCGGCGCGGACGGATTCCAGCTGCCGCTCCATCCGTTCGAGCAGATGGCGCCGCCACTGCCGGTGGTTGACGATGCGCGGGGCCAGCCCCTCCGGGTGCAGGGCGAGCCGGATGACGTTGGACGGCGCCTCGAGCAGCTGCGGGGCGACGCCATCCAGCAGCAGCGCCAGCGAGCGGTTGGCCGCCAGCACCCGGAACGTCCCGTCGATCACCACGGCCGGGTACGGGTCGTGGGCGGCGAGCAGCCGCTCGATGCCGGCGCGCACCGTGGCCATCGACGGGTCGTCCAGCGGCGTCTCGGGGTAGTGCGGGGCGTAACCGGCCGCCAGGAGAAGGGTGTTGCGTTCCCGCACCGGGACGTCCAGTTCGGCGGCCAGCCGCAGCAGCAGCGCGCGGCTCGGGCGCGCGCGGCCGTTCTCCACGAAGCTGAGGTGCCGGACGGAGGACTCCGCCCGCAGCGCCAGCTGCTGCTGGCTGAGCTGTCGTCGCTCCCGCCAGCCGCGCAGCAGCGGGCCGGCGCCGGTTCCCGTCGGGCTGCCCATGCCCGCCATGATCGTCATGGCCGACGACGGTACTCGAACCGAGTCGGTCGGCGGGAGGGGGCCCGGCGGATCGGGACCGAAGGAGGGGGCCCGGCGGATCGGGACCGAAGGAGCGGGGCCGGGGCGGAGGTTTCCGGTCAGGCTCCGGTGAAGCCGCGGTCCAGGATCCGGTGGAGGCCTCCGCCTCGGGCCCGGCGAAGCCCCGGCGCGGGCTCCGGTAGGGGAGGGCTCCGGCTCAGACTCCGGTGGAGGACCCCGGGCGGACGACCATCAGCACCACGACCACGGCCCACAGCAGGTTGAAGACGCCGGCCGTCATCGGCAGCATCCGCAGGCCGCTGACGGCCTTGGTGTGCTGCTCGTCGTCCGGGTCGAGGCCGAGCGCGTCCACGGCGGCCTGCTGGCCGGGCAGTACGAAGAGCAGCAGGGAGAGCGCGGCGACCGCGGTGAGCACCATGGAGACGATCAGCCAGGACTGCCCGAGCACGTCCATCACCTGCGCCAGGCCGATGCCGAGCACCGGGACCGCGACGCCGAGCAGCGCGTAGACCTGGGTGATCCGGTGCAGGACGCGCAGCACGCCCGCGTCCGAGGCCCGGTCCGGCCCGCCGGCCAGGGCGGCCTTGGCCCGGCGCGGGAACATGCTGACGGCCACCGCGACCGGGCCTATGAACAGGACCGACGCGAGGACGTGCAGGCTCAGCAGGAACTTGGCCATGGCGGGCATCCCTTGATCCGGTGGGTAGCTGGGTGAGGCGGGCGCGCGCCGTCGGCGCGCCCACGAGCAGGCACGCTAACACCGCTTATTCACCGGTCCCGCGCTCGGGTGCCCCGGCCTATCCGGCCGTGGTCAGGTCCACGATGTCCGGCGGGGCCGCGCAGGCGGCCGCGATGGCGGCGCCGTGCTGCGGGTCCGTCCAGTCGAGCAGGTGGAGGTCCTGGTACCGGCCGCGCAGCGGGGTGCCGGGCGGGACGTCCAGCGGCAGGGCGGAGAGGTCGACCTGCCCGAGGGTGTCCAGGGTGGCCCGGCCGACCTTGATCAGCGACTCCTTGCGCACCCACTGGCGCAGGAAGGCCTGGTCGGGCTCCGGCGCCGCCTCGACCAGGGCCAGCTCGGCCGGCGTGAGCACCCGGCGGGCGACTGCGCGCAGTGAGCCGCCCCGGGCGGCCAGCTCGACGTCCACGCCGATCGGCAGCCGGCCGGCCCCGGCCGCGACCACGCCCCGGGTGTGGGACAGGCTCACGTGCACCTCGGGGTGGTCGGGGAGGTACGGCTTGCCGTGGTCGGCGAGCCCGCAGTCCGGGCACTCCTGGGCGAGCACCAGCTCGGCGGCGGGGAGCCCGAGCAGCCGGGCGGCGCAGAGCCGTACCAGGATGTGCCCGGCGGTGAAGTCGGCCCGCCCCGAGGCGTGCCGGAAGCGTGCGGCGCGCTCCCGCTCGACGGTGGTGAGCAGGTGCTCGCCCGCCTCGGGGTGGCGCAGTACGGCGTCCGCGGACGCGACCGCTACGAGCGGCGCGCCCTGGTCCTGGGCCTCGGTGGTCATGGCGTCCAACCTAGCCGGGTCGGCGGCGCGGTGGTTGCGGGTGCCCCCTTGCGCTCGCGCCGGCCCGGCCGCAGCCCCGACCGCGGACCCGGCCCCCTCCCGATCCTGCCCGCCCCACCCCGGGCCACGTCTCGCGGCCCCCGCCGACACGTCCGCGGCCTCCGTCCACACATCCGCAGCCCCCGTCCACACGTCGGCGACCTCCGGTCACCGGTCCGCGACCCCCGGCCAAGGTTCGTGGGCCCTGGCTGTCCATGGGCCGATCGACGGACGTCCAGATCCACTCCGTTGATCGAAAGGGTGTGAATCATCCGATTCGGGATTGGATGCCCCGAAGCCATGGGATTGTCCGCACATATGACGGAACCAGGCAGGCCGTCCACGCCTGCCCTCTTCCCCTGTGCGGAGGAATTGTCGATGGGTCAGGCCGCCGGTTCGCCGGATCACAGAACGACCGCCGTGAGGACGTCCGCCGCCGGTCGTCGCCGGGCCGTCCGGATCGCCGTGGCGACCGCCGTCGCCGCGGTGCCGCTGGCCGCCGTGCTGACGGTCGGTTCGGCCGCCCCGCTGGCCCCGCCGCTGGGTCCCTGCTCCGGACCCGACTGCCCCGCCACCTGGCCGCCGCCGAACAACGGCGACTTCACCGGCCGGGATGCCACGATCAACATCTTCACCGGCGGTGACTACACCGTGAACGGCCGCGCGGCGGAGGCCGAGGGCAAGATCGTCGCGCTCGGCAACCTGACGGTCGACAAGAACGGGGGCGGCGTCTACAACATGGGCGTCGTGGGCGTCGGCTCGCGCGTCGTGCCGCCGAACGGCAGCGACCTCGTCACCACCGGCGGCGCGGTCGACGTCAGGACCGGCAACTCGATCCTGATCGGCGGCAGCGACTCCCGCGGGCAGGCCTTCGGCAACCTGCGCCACGCGGGCGGCGTCACCGGCACCGTCCGGATCGACCCCACCGGCCGCGACATCCAGGACCCGAACGCGGCCGCGCCGTACCAGGCGGTGCTGACCCGGATCGAGGAGCTCTCGGACTGCGTCGGGCGGGCCGCCGCGACCGGTACCGTCCACATCGCCTCCGGCCAGGCCGTCTTCACCGGTGACGGGACCAGCGCGAAGCAGGTCTTCAACGTCAGCCGGAACCTCACCTCACCGAGCGGTGGGCAGATCGGCCTGGTCTTCAACGACATCCCGGCCGGGGCCACCGTGGTGATCAACATGCTCGGTGACAGTCCGATCATCAACACCTACACGGGCACCGGGCTGGTGGGGGACCAGACCACCGAGATGCGCTCCAGGCTCATGTACAACTTCCCGACCGCGACCAGGGCGCAGATCCTCGGCAGTGCGCAGTTCCAGGGGTCCGTCCTGGCCGGCAATCCGGCCGGGACGACGACCATCGCCCAGGCGGGCATGAACGGCCGGGTCTACCTGGCGGGCAACCTGGTCCACACCGGCACCGGCGGCTACGAGATCCACAGCTACCCGTTCGACGGGGACCTGCCGGACTGCACGGTGACACCGAGCCCGTCGCCGACCTCCTCCTCGCCGTCACCCTCGCCCTCACCGTCACCGTCCCCGACGTCCCCGTCACCGTCCCCGACGTCCCCGACCCCGCCGTCCCCGACTTCGCCCTCGCCGACCTGGCCCTCACCGACCCGGCCGAGCCCGACGCCCACCTGGCCGTCGCCGAGCCCGACCTCTCCGAGCGCCTCCACGTCGAGCGCCGGGCCGGCCCCGACCAGCCACCACCCGACCAAGCACCCGAGCGGTCACCACCCCGGTGACGGCAGCGGGTTGCCCTCGACCGGCGCGGGCAACGCCCCGGTGGTCTTCGGCGTGGCCGGGGTCGCCCTGCTCGGACTCGGTGGCCTCGCCGTCCTGGCCACCCGCCGCCGCGGCCGCCACAGCTGACGGCCCCGCTGACGGCCCAGCCGAAGGCCCCGCCAACGGCCCACCTGACGGCCCCGCTGACGGCCGAGGCCGCCCGTGTCGACCGGACCCGGGCGGCCTCGGCCGTTCACGGCCCGGATCGGCGTTTCGACGGGTGCGTCCCGAGCCCGGGTCAACGCTTCGGCGGGTACTCCGCGAGACCGGAGGCGAGCAGCCCGAAGGCCCGTTCCACCGCGTCCTCGACCCGCCGGCGCACCAGCTCGGCCCGCTCGCCGGCGACCATCGCGCGGCGGATCTCGGCGAGGACCGCACGGTGGGCGCCGGCGACGGCGCCGGCCACCACCCGGGGGAGCGGGTCGTCCGCTCCGGCCCCCGACTCCTCGGCCAGGACGGCCGTCAGCGCCGCCTCGGCGCGCTCGCCGAGGTCCAGCAGCCGGGCGCGCAGCGCCGGACTGGCGTCGATGATCCGCCAGAACGCCGCCGCCCGCGGGCTCAGTCCGAGGGTCGGCTCCCCGTCGGCGATGGCGGCCAGCAGGTCGGCCCGTACCGCGTCCACGGCGGAGCTGCCCGCCGGTCTTCCGCGCACCACCTCGGCGAGGTGGGCGACCACCTCGTCCTGGCGGTCGAAGAACAGGTCCTCCTTGGTCGGGAAGTAGTTGAAGACGGTGTTGGGCGAGACGCCGGCCGCCCGGGCCACCTCGACGACCGTGACCTGCTCGAAGCCGCGTTCGGCGAACAGACCCATCGCGGTGTCGGCGAGCAGCTCCCGGGTCTGCTGCTTCTTGAGTTCACGAAGTCCCATGGCGGAATCCTACCGGTGAACAATGGGGTCGCCGCAAACTTGCAGTGACACCAAAAAAGTCGGCTAGGGTGTCGGCATGACCTTCACCTTCGGCATCTACCCCGGCGGCCTGGTCGGCGACGACACCGGCCTGATCGAGCCCGTCCGTCCCGACGACCCCGCGCGGATCACCGCCGCACTGCGCGAACTCCAGGGAGGCGAGGCCGGGTTGACCGTCCGCGCCTACCGGATGTACCCGGACGGCGCGCACACCCCGGAGCGGCCCGAGCAGTACGCCGTCGAGGGCCGCGAGCTCGAGCTGGTGCTCCAGTACCGGGAGCCCAGCGGAGAGTTGGACGGCTGGCTGGACTTCGTCCGGCGCACGGTACGGACGCAGGGCGGTGGTCTGGCCTACGTCCAGATCTGCGAGGAGCCCAACGTGGACCTCCCGCCGGTGGACGGCAGCATCCCCAACGTGTGCCGGGCGATGGTCGAGGGCGTCGTCGCGGCCAAGGAGGAGGCGCTGGCCCGTGGTCACGACCACCTGGCGGTCGGCTTCAACGCGGCGCCGTCCTTCGATGCCGCCGCCGACGCCTTCTGGGACGAGCTCGGCGAACTCGCCGACGACCGCTTCCACCGCGCCCTCGACTACGTCGGCGTGGACTTCTTCCCGGACGTCTTCCGGCCCGTCCCGGCCGACCGACTCACGGACGCGGTGCGGGCGGTGCTCACCGGCTTCCGCGAGGGTGCGCTGCCCCGGGCCGGGATCGGGCCCGCCGTCCCGCTGCGGATCTGCGAGAACGGCTGGCCCACCGGCCCCGGCCGCAGCGAGGCGCGGCAGGCCGAGGTGGTCGAGGAGGTGGTCCGGGCCGTCGTCGGGCTGGCTTCCGAACTCACCATCACCGGTTACACCTTCTTCGCCCTGCGGGACGCCGACAGTGCGGGCCCGGGGCTGTTCCGCCGCTTCGGACTGCTGCGGGACGACTACGCGCCCAAGCCCGCCTTCGAGGTCTACCGCAGGCTGGTGGCGGAGCTGACGAGGCGTGAGCCCCGCTGACCGGCTGCCGCGGGGCCGACGCCGTCGGCCGTCAGGTCACCTCGCCCCGTCGGGAGAAGCGCTCCTGCCGCCACTCACCGCTCGCCAGCACCTCGGCGAGCTCGCGGGCCGCGTCCCAGACGTCGGTGTACGAGAGGTAGAGCGGGGTGAAGCCGAAGCGCATCAGGTCCGGCGCGCGGAAGTCCCCGATCACTCCGCGGGCGATCAACGCCTGCACCACCGGGTACCCGTCGGCGTGCCGCAGTGCGACCTGACTGCCGCGCCGGGCGTGGTCGCGCGGGGTGACCACCTCCACGCCGTCCAGGCCCTCGACCAGCGAGACGAACAGGTCGGTCAGCGCCAGGCTCTTGGCCCTTACGGCCGTCAGGTCGACTCGCTCCCAGACGTCCAGCGAGGCGTCCAGCGCGGCCTGGCCGAGCAGTGAGGGCGAGCTGGTCAGGAACCGGCCGATGCCCGGCTTGGGGTCGTACCCCGGCTCGAAGGCGAACGGGCGGGCGTGCCCGAACCAGCCGCTCAGCGGCTGTCGCGGACCGGCCGCCAGGTGCCGCTCGGCGACGTACAGGAAGGCCGGCGAGCCGGGGCCGCCGTTCAGGTACTTGTAGGTGCAGCCGATCGCGAAGTCCGCTCCGCAGGAGTCGAGTTCGATCGGCAGTGCGCCCACCGAGTGGCACACGTCCCAGATCATCAGGGCGCCCGCGGCCCGCACCCGGGCGGTGATCCCGGGCATGTCCAGCAGCTCGCCGGTGCGGTAGTCCACGTGCGACAGGACCACCGCGGCCACGTCCGCGTCCAGGTGGCGGTCCAGCTCCTCGGGGCGGATCAGCAGGCTGCGGCCGCCCTCGACCAGGCCCGTCACGCCCTCGGCGATGTACAGGTCGGTCGGGAAGGCCTCGGCGTCGCCGAGCACGGTCCGCCGCTCCGGGCGCAGCGCGAGCGCCGCCGAGAGTACTTTGAACAGGTTCACCGAGGTGGTGTCGCAGACGACCACCTGCGCCGGGTCGGCGCCGATCAGCGGCGCGACCCGGCGCCCGAGCCGGTACGGCTGCTCGAACCAGCCGGCGTCGTTCCAGCTGCGGATCAGTTCCCGGCCCCACTCCTCCTCGACCAGCTGCCGCACCCGCTCCGGCGTGCGCACCGGCAGGGCGCCCAGCGAGTTGCCGTCCAGGTAGACCACCCCGTCGGGCAGCGTGAACTCCTTGCGGAACGCCGCCAGCGGGTCGGCGGCGTCCAGGGCCGCACAGTCCTCGCGCGTGATCATGCCCATCCCCTCGTCCACGGCCCTGCCCGTCACAGCTCGTCCCGGATCGTCCACAGCTCCGGGAAGACGTCCTGCTCGGCCGACTTGCGCAGCCAGGTCAGCCCGCTGGAGCCGCCCGAGCCGGGCTTGCCGCCCATGGTCCGCTTGACCGCGCTCAGGTGGCGCTGGCGCCAGCGGGTGACGCGCTCGGCCACGTCCAACAGCGCCTCCGCGAACGGCTGGAGGGCGGCGTACTCGGGGTCGGTGTAGACCCGGCGCCAGGCCGCGGCGGCCTCCTCGGACGGGCGGTAGCGCTGCTCGGACGGTTCCGGGCGCACCCCCAGCCCGCGCCGGGCCAGCAGGGCCAGCGCCTCGTCGTACAGGCTGGACTCGCGCAGCGCCTCGGCCAGCTCGGCCCGGGTGCCGGGCATCTCCTCGTACATGTTCAGCAGCGCGGCGTTCTTGTTGCCGAGCAGGAACTCCAGGTGCAGGAAGGCCGAGGACTGGAAGCCGGAAGCCTCGCCGAACAGGGCGCGGAAGGAGTTGAACTCCTGCGGCGTCATGGTGGCCAGCAGGTCCCAGGACTCCACCAGCACGTCCTGCACGTGGGTGCCGCGGCGCAGGGCGGCCAGCGCGGCCGTCAGGTCGTCGTCGCGCAGCGCCTGCCGGGCCTGCGTCCACTCGTGCCGCAGCAGGTCGAAGAGCAGTTCCATCACCTGGGTGGTGACGATGAACGACAGCTCGGCCGGCTCCTTGCTGCGCGGGTGCTGCAGGCTGTGCAGCTCGTCCAGTCGCACGTACTGCGCGTACGGGGTGCCCCGACCCGGCTCGCCGCCCCGACCGAACGACAGGTTGGGTGTCTCCACCGTGTCGTGCCCCATCCCGAATCCCTCCTGGTCCGTCCGGGTCTGGTCGCCCGGGGCCGGCGGAGCGGACGGACGTCCTGGTTCCGCCGGGGAGCCCATTGTGCGGCGGTACGGGCCCCCGCTTGAATGGTCGACGGGCACCGCAACCGCGCCGCGGGTTGTCGTTCGCGAGGCGTTCGACCGGTTCGCTTTGCGAACGCAAACCCCTGCCCAGGACCGCTTCCCGGAGGAGCCATGGACGCCGTCGACCGCCGACTGCTGGCCGAGCTGCAGGCCGATGCCAGGCTCTCGTACAACGAACTCTCCCGCCGGGTGAGCCTGTCCGCACCCGCGGTGGCCGAACGGGTCCGCCGCCTGGAGGCCGACGGGGTGATCAGCGGGTACCACGCCCACGTCGACCCGACCCGGGCCGGGCTGCCGATCACCGCGCTGGTGCAGATCCAGTGCTACGGCCACCGCTGCGTGCTGCGCGACCCCGAGGTGGCGACCTGGCCGGAGGTCCTCCAACTGCACCGGGTGACCGGCGGGGCCTGCTGCGTGCTGCTGGTCGCGGTCTCCACGATGGCCGAGTTCGAGGCCCTGTGCGACCGGCTCGGCCGCTACGGCCAGCCGTCCAGCTCGATGATCCTCTCCAGCCCGGTGCCCTGGCGGCCGCTGGAGCCGGGTTAGCCCCCGGGGTGGCGGTCGGCTGGCCCTGACGCGGACGTCAAGGAGTAGGTTCCCGGGCATGCCGAACGAGCGCCACATCCTGCTGCTGTCCGGGAGCCTGCGGGCCGGATCCTCCAACGAGAGCGTGCTGCGCACCGCCGCGGCCGTGGCCGCCGGCCTGCCCGGCGTCCGGACCGTCCAGTACGAGGGGCTGGCCGGGCTGCCGCACTTCAACCCCGACCACGACACCGACCCGCTGCCCGCGCCGGTGACCGCGCTGCGGGCCGCGATCGAGGCCGCCGACGCGCTGCTGGTCTGCACCCCGGAGTACGCCGGGACGCTGCCGGGCTCGTTCAAGAACCTGCTGGACTGGACGGTCGGCGGCACGGAGATCTCCGACAAGCCCGTCGGCTGGATCAACTGCGCCGCCCCCGGCCGCGGACGGGGTGCCGAGGCCACCCTGCGCACGGTGCTCGGTTACACCGGGGCGGCCGTGGTGGACGAGGCGTGCGTGCGGATCCCGCTGGAGCGCACGGCGGTGGGCGCGGACGGCCTGGTCACCGACCCGCTGGTGCGGGAGCGGATCGGCGCGGTGCTGAGCCGGCTGGCGGCCGGGTGACCCACGGGGTGGCCGCGCCGGTCGGGCCGGGCCGATCGGTACGGTCGGTCTGACCGCGCCGGTCGGGCCGGGCCGGGCTCAGTGCGCGGTCGGCAGGTGCACCCCCAGCCCGGACAGGCCCTCCAGGAAGACCTCCACGCCGACGGCCGCCAGCAGCAGTCCGAGGAGCCGCGACAGCACCTCCAGGGAGGTGGTGTGGGTGCGCTGTATCAGCGGGGCGAGCAGCGCCACGCAGAGGTAGTTGATCGCCGCGACGGCCACGTACGCCACCGCCACCGCGGCCTTCCAGCCCCCGTCGTCCCGGTTGAGCGAGACGACCAGCACGCCGGTGATGGCGAGCGGGCTGGCGATGTACGGCAGCAGCAGTTCGCGGATGCCCTCCGCCAGGGGGTTCGCCAGCTGTTCGCCCTGGTCCCCGTCGGAGCCGAGGTGCACGCCGAAGACCAGGGCGACGGCGTACGCGAAGAAGATCGCCCCGCCCGCGAGCTGCAGTGACTGGTCGCTGATGTGGAAGAACGTGGTGAGGTCGTCGGCCCCGAAGCCGAGCACCAGGCCGATCACCGCGGAGATGACCGCGCTCCACGCCGCCAGCCGCCGCAGCTCGCGGGTGCTCCGGGTGCCGGCCAGCCGGGTGAAGGCCAGCAGGACCTTCGGCGGGCCGACCACGGCGAAGAAGGTGATGAACGCGCTGCCCAGGTTGAAGACGAACATGGGCCCAGCATGACCGCGCGGCCCGCGGCGGCCGGCCCGCCACGCCCCGGGCCCGGGC